>CAYRPP010000333.1:0-2280 GCA_964426115.1 uncultured Lentisphaerales bacterium
GCGGTAGGTGCCGACGATGGCGACCTTGACCTCGCGGGTGCCCGCCTGCCCGTCCCCGCCCTTGCCCCTGATGCCTTCCGTGTCCTTTTTGACACAGGGCACCCCCGTGCCGTCGAGCATGATGTACAGTGTGGGCAGCATGGCCGTCGTGGCGGCCAGCGCCCCGTAGCGGGCCATCAACGCCTTGAACCGGACGCCGATTCTGAGCAGACGCTCGATTTCGGCGACATGGTTCAGGGGGATGCGTTTGGACTTCCGCTGCTTCGGCCCCACCCGGTACTGAAGAATCGGCAGCGTCGCATAGAAGGAGATGCTGCCATCCTTCTTGATGTACTTCGTCCGTTTGTTCTTCAGGCGGATCGCCCACCAATTCTCCCGCCTCTTTAGCCTCTCCCCCATCAACAAGATTGAATCACACGCGTCGGCATCCGATGTTTGCCTCTGTGCTTGCCCATGCTGTCTCCTGCCTTCTATAATCCTGAGTAGAAGAAAGCGCCAATGTGCTGATGGCGGCAAGAATAAGCAGAATGTCAACAGAATGTAAACAGTACGCAAAAATGCAAACAAAATTGCATTTTTGTCAAGGCTTAGGATCTTGTGGGGAAACCCTTGCGGGTTCGAGTCCCGCATCGCCCACCAATAACGGACAGCATCACATGGCATGCCTCGCCCGGAGCCTGTTCTGCCTGGTTTTGGGAACCCTTCCCGCCCTGGCGCAGACGACTGCCGCGCCCGCCGAATGGTCCATCGGCCCCGATGTCGCCGTCGTCGAGCTCCTCTCGCGGACCGGTACGGGGCGCAACCGGCTGACTGTGACGGTCGCCGACGGATCGACGCGGATCTTTGTCTGGCACGCGATAGGCTCCTCGGCGACCCTCGATCTGCGCCCGCACCGCCGGGCGCCGGCGGACCTGAAGACCTTTGCCCTGCCCGACCAGTCTATCCTGGTGAAGGGGCCCTGGACCGGTGGCCAGCGCGCCTGCTACGTGCGTCCCAACCTCCAGTCCTACGGCCAGGCGCGTAAAATCGAGTGGATCGGAAAGTGGGATACGCTGCCGGCGGCCTCGGCGCATTGGATGAGTCTGAATTTGCGGCCGGATGCCCGCGGTTTCGAAATCTGGATCGAGGGCCGCTACGCCGGGCGCATCGATAGTCCGCGCCCGGTCCGCCTGGCCATCGAGACCGGGCCGGACGGCGCGAGCCGCGAACCGCAGTTCCGTCCGGCCGGCCCGGATGACTCGCGGTTCCTGTCGCTCGACGTGGGCCAGGTCGGCACTTCGGCCTTCGCGGTAAGCGCGTGGCCCTGGCCGGAGGCGCCGGATCGCGTCGAAGGCATTCCGATGATCGTGCGCGGCTCGCGGGGCGCGGATCTCGGCGCCGTGAGGCATGTGCCGGCCACGGCCGAAGAGTGCGACTTCTACCTGGCCCGCTCGCCACTCGACCGCGTCCGGGAGAGCGTTCATTTCACGCTCCCGCCCAACCTCTACGCCCGCGTCCACCTGCTCTGCCTGCTGGACGAGGCGGCGGAGAAGTCGCCGGCGGCGATCGCCCGCATCACGCGCTATGTCTACCGCCGCGGGGTCTCCTGCGATGCCATCATGGATTCTCCCTTCCGGCTGCCGCGTCCCGGCGAGCCCCTGCCGGCGGGTGTCCGACGCGTCGGCGACGTCCGGGTCGTGCGCGACGGATCGACACGTCCGGCGCCGCTCTTCCTGGTCTCGCTGCCGCTGCATACCGGCGCCATCGCCGATCTCGTCTTCCAGCCCCACGATAGTCCGCTGCTGCGCAAGGAACCGGGACTTGATTTCGAACTGCTTGGTCCGGCCCGGCCCGCGCACTACGCCAGCCACGCACCCTATCCCGACAACAGCGTCACCAGTGGCGTGCAGGTGCTCGCGCTGACGCTGGAGCGCACACCCTTCGAGATCGAGATGATCCCCGTGCAGCCGGGCAACATCTTCCACAACGACGAGTCGCCTCAGCTGGCCGGCGAGCTCCGCGGCTGGCAGCCGGTGGAGGTCGATCTGGCCTGGCAGGTGTGGGACGACGCCGGCCGGCCGGTGCTGCAAGGGGAACAGGCCGTTCACGTGCCGGCCGGCGAAATCCCCGCCACGAACACGACACGGGCCATCGGCAGCACCTGGAGCCGGCGCGGGTGGCAGGGGCCACGGACGCCCTTCCGCATCGATCTCTCGGCGCTGCCCATCGGCTGGTACTCCGCAGAAGTCACCGCGCGTTCCGGCGGCCAGACCTGGGTGCGGCTGCCGATGACCGCCGCCC
>CAYRPP010000334.1:0-2269 GCA_964426115.1 uncultured Lentisphaerales bacterium
TCCTGCCCGGCGAGTCGGTGGCGCTCGTCGGGCCGACGGGCTGCGGCAAGTCGACCGTGCTCTCGCTGCTGATGCGGCTGTACGACGTGACGGAAGGGGCCATCCGCATCGACGGCACCGACATCCGTGACATCGAGCTCCGGTCGCTGCGCCGCCACTTCGGCATCGTGCTGCAGGAATCGCTGCTTTTCTCGGTGAGCGTGGCCGACAACATCCGCTACGCGCGGCCCTCCGCCACGCGCCGCCAGGTCGAGTTCGCCGCGCGCATCGCCGAGATCCACCAGGAGATCCTGGCCCTGCCGAAGGGCTACGACTCCGTCGTCGGCGACCGCGAAGTGCAGCTCTCCGTCGGACAGAAGCAGCGCCTGGCGATCGCCCGCGCCATCCTGGCCGACCCCGCCATCCTGATCATGGACGAGGCCACCAGCTCGCTCGACACCAACTCTGAGCAGGCCATCCAGGTCGCCATGAACCGCTTCCTGCTCGGACGCACCTCGTTCATCGTGGCGCACCGCCTGAGCACGATCCGCAACGCGTCGAAGATCGTCCTCCTGGACGGCGGCCGCATCGTCGAGTGCGGCAATCACGACGCGCTGATGACCCTTCCCGGCGGACGCTACCGCAAACTCTACGAAACCCATGCCGGCGCCGGCATGATCGCGGACGAGGGCTGACATGGCCAAGCGCAAGCGCTACCTCTACCGCCAGATGCCCTACCGGCCGCCGCGCATCGTTTACGATCAGCGGGGCGGCTTCGGACTGATCCTCCGGTTCGCGCGCCGCTACATCTGGCCGCACCGCTGGCCAGTGCTGCTCTGCGTGCTGCTGATGAGCCTGAACACATGCGCGGTCTACCTGCAGAGCTACTACGTGCGCGTGGCCGTCGACGAGGTGCTGATGGTGGGCAGCGACACATCCGAGGAGGGGCGGAGCGTCGAGAGCGCGCTCATCGCGCGCGAGCGCGCCGAGCCCACGCCGCCGCGCGACCGGCAGGGCGCCGTCTCCGAGGACGTGCGCTTTGCCAGCGACCGCCGCCCGCCATGGGCCGGGCGGCGGCTGCTGATTCTGTTTGTCGTCTACCTCTCCACAGTGCTCTTCTTCAACTTCGCCAACCGGGCTGTGCAGCGCCTGCAGTCGCGCGTGGCCCAGCGCATCACAGGACGCCTGCGCGAGGAGATGCACGACAAGATCGTCAGCCTCTCGATGTCCTACCACCTCTCCAACACGCCCGGCCGCCTGATGTCGCGCATCCTGGCGGACGTGGGCGTCGTGCAGTCGAACCTGATGGAACTCATCGTCAGCGCCAGCAGCCAGATCGTCATGCTCCTGGTCGGCCTGGTGATCCTCTTCACGCTCAACGCGACGATGGCCGCCGTGGTGGTCGTCGCCATGATCCCCTACGCGTTCCTGGCCGGCAGCGTGCGGAATAAGATCCAGGAGGTCAACGTGGAGCTGCGCCACACCAATTCCTGCCTCTGGGGCCTCGTCTCGCAGAAGCTCGACGCCATCCGCGCGATCGTGGCCTACAGCCGCGAACGCATGGAGCACCTCTATTTCCACAGCCTCTCGGCTTGCCTGCTGCGCGACACCATCCGCCAGCAGCATCTGAGCGCGGCCATGAACCGCGCCGCCGACGTGATCTCGCTCGTCGCCACGCGCGGCATCCTGATCTACGGCACCGTGCTCGTGCTGGGCGGGAGCATGAGCCTGGGCACGATGCTCTACGTACACGGCGCGGCCTGCAGCCTCTTCATGCCCGTCGTGGTGCTGACGCAGATGACCGTGCAGGTCTCGGTGCTGCTGGTCGTGCTGCAGCGCCTGGCCTACACGCTAGACGCGCGCCAGGAGGTGGCCGAGGATCCACGGGCCGTCGATTTCCCCGCGCCGCTGCATACGGGCATCTCGCTGCGCAACGTGACCTTCTCCTGGAACTCGGAGAAGGCCCCCGTCATCGACAACATCAGCCTCGACATCCCGGTCGGAAGCTGGCTCTGTATCATGGGCGCCAGCGGCTGCGGCAAGACCACCCTGCTGCAGCTCATAGCGCGCCTCTACGACCCCCAGGAGGGCGAGCTCAGCGTGGACGGCATCTCCATGGAGCACATCCGCTTCTCATCGCTGCGGCGCAAGATGGCCTATGTCCCCCAGGAGGCTCAGATCCTCGGCGGCACGGTGCGCGACAACATCACCTACGGGCACCCCGGCGCTTCGCCTTCCGCGATCATGGCCGCCGCCCGGGCCGCCGAGGCCCACGACTTCATCATGGAAC
>CAYRPP010000335.1:0-2236 GCA_964426115.1 uncultured Lentisphaerales bacterium
ACCTAGATGCCACCGAGCGGTTCTACCGCGAGGGGCTTGGGATGCGCAAGAGGTTCGACTTCCTGAAGGAGGGCTGTCGCTGCGGCTTCTACCTCGAAGTGGCTCCGGGACGCTACATCGAGTGTTTCCGAAAAGATCCCGTCGAACCAGGCGACCGGCATCCGATCGTTCACCTCTGTCTCGAGGTGGATGACATCGATGCCGTGCGAGCATCGCTGGCGAAGATAGGCGCCGACATGACCGCGAAGCGTCTCGGGGCCGATCATAGCTGGCAAGCCTGGACCACCGATCCCAACGGCGTGCGTATCGAGTTCCACCAGTACACGCCGCAAAGCTGCCAGTTGACGGGCGCGGACTGCCTCCTGCCCTGATAGGATGGCGCAGGCAACCCAGCGCGCCTCCGGGCTATAGCGCCGGATCCGTCATCAGGAATCCGAGGCCCCAGTCCCGCAGGGTCTTCTCCTGAAACTGGTAATAGGGATGCCGGTAGTGCGGCGAGGCGCGGTTCGCGGCGAAGAGGCGCCTGGCACGGTCGTCGTGTCCCATCTTGTGCATCAGCCACGCCTGGCCCGCGTTGATCACGAGTTGCGCATCGGGTTCGTCGAAGAGCGAGCGGCTCCATTCAAAGGCGGCGTCGATCTCGTCATCCTGAAGGTTGCCGTAATCCCTTAGCGCCTTGAAGCGCGCCAAGACTCTGGATGAAGGCGCGGACCGCAGGCGGAACACCGCCGTGCTGGAGTTTTGGACGCGGGTCACGAAGTCGAAATGGTCGCGCAGCCAGTACATGCCGACGTGGATGAACGATTCGGAACTCCAGAGGTAATCCTGGTGGAAGACCGTGGCGCCACCGATCAGCGAGGGGAAGAACGTGGGCACCGTGTTCGCCATCACGGGGATGGCTTTCCAGGCATCGTTGATCAGGAACTCGATGGGGGCGCCGGACCAGGCGACAACCGAGAGGTCGCCCTCGTGGGGCCGTATGACCACCTCGCCCTGGAACGGGGCGACGAGCTGCTCGTAGAGCGGCAGGAAGGAGTCGCCCGTCTGGTAGAGCTTCGTGAACGGCGTTCCGGCGGCCCAGCCGTTGGATCCCGGCTCCCACTTGAACAGGTCGTAGCTGTCGATGGTCTTATTGTCCCGGCACGGGTTGCGAGCCAGTCCGAGAGCGGTTGGCGCGGTCAGCGAGCCCAGCCAGGGGCCGAACTCGACCACGCAGCCCGCGCCCGTGAAACGCTCGGACGCGAACCACTCGCAGTAGGACTGCTCCGCAAGCGAAGTGGCGCCCACCAGCCGGCGGCGTCCGGGGAAGAGGTAGCGCAGATAGTCCTTGGATTCCGTGCGCCCCGCTTCCTTCCGGTGAACAGACAGACGGGAACTCATAGGCTGAAACATTTTGAAGCCCACAACGCCTCGCTTTCGCTATCCTGGGTGCACCACGAGATCGACTAGTTGAGAAAGTATAGTAAGGACAAGGATCGGCGACAAGCAGCCATTTTGGAAATTGCTGCGGCGGGACTTGACCTGCGGCGACAAGATCGGCACACTAGCGCCTCTGATTCCAGTTACCTCACAGACCCTAGCCGCCATCATGACGCACGACGAACATATCCGCGAGATCGCCCGCCGCCGCACCTTCGCCATCATATCCCATCCCGATGCCGGCAAAACGACGCTGACGGAGAAGCTGCTGCTCTACGGCGGCGCCATCCAGCTCGCCGGTTCCGTGCGCGCGCGCCGCGACCAGCCCACCACCAGCTCCGACTGGATGGAACTGGAGAAGGAGCGCGGCATCTCCGTCTCCTCCACCCTGCTGCAGTTCGAGTACGGCGGCTGCGTCATCAACCTGCTCGACACCCCCGGCCACAAGGACTTCAGCGAGGACACCTACCGCGTGCTGACCGCGGTCGACAGCGTGATCATGGTCATCGACGCCGCCAAGGGCATCGAGGAGCGCACGCGCAAGCTCTTCGAGATCTGCCGCCTGCGGGGCATCCCCATCTTCACCTTCATGAACAAGATGGACCGCCCGGCGCAGGAGCCTCTGACGCTGGTGGACGAACTGGAGAAGGTGCTCGGCATCGGCGCCTATCCCGTCACCTGGCCGGTCGGCAACGGCGAGTCGTTCCGCGGCGTCTACGACCGTCTGGAACGCCGCCTGCACCTCTACGAGCGCGCCGTGCGCGGCCGCCACCGCGCCCCCGAGCGGGTCAGCGGCATCCACGACGAGGCCTTCAAG
>CAYRPP010000336.1:0-2230 GCA_964426115.1 uncultured Lentisphaerales bacterium
GACACGCGCAGTTTCAGCGGCAACAGCCACGTTTTTGCGCTGCGCGTGAATCATCGACGGGGTGCGCGACGACCACTTCATGGTGATCCTCCACAATTGCGGCAAGACCGAGAAGCAGGTCGGGGAGCTCCTCGGTGCCGGCGCCGACGCCCTGCATGTCGGCAACGCCGTCGATATCCGCGTCATCCTCGACCAGGTTCCCGCCGACATCCCCGTGATGGGCAACCTCGACCCCGCCGGCCTCTTCCTGAGCGCCGACAACCGGACGGTCTACGATCGTACCACCGCGCTGCTGGAAGCGACGCGGGCGTACCCCAACCACGTCCTCTCGAGCGGCTGCGACCTGCCGCCGGGCGTGCCCTGGGAAAATGTGCAGGCATTTTTCGCGGCCGCCGCCGACTACAACCGCCGTCTGCCGCTGCGACCAGCGAAGGCACGGGAATGAAAGGAAGACAAAGATGACAGACTTTAATGCGCTCCAGGCCGCCATCATCAAGGGTAGCCGCGAGGAGGTCGTTGCCATTGTGACCGCCGCCATCAGGGAGCATGCCGATGTCAACGCGCTGCTTGACAAGGGGATGATCCCCGCCATGCGCGATGTCGTCGACCACTTCCACGGGCGCGGCATCAAGATCATCATCGGCGGGGCCCCGGTCACGCAGGCCTACTGCGACGCGATCGGCGCCGACGGCTACAGCGAGGACGCCAACGGCGCCGTCAAGCTGGTGGATGCCATATTCAAAGCATCCGCCGGCTGAGGACAACATGCAAGATCCGACGGGGCGCGCGCCAGGGACCGCCCATACCTATATGAAGGTCACGGTCACACGACAGCAGGGGTTGACTCTGGCACAACAGCTGGAGGCGACCGGGGTCGCCCTCGATCTGCGCTGCGGCGGCCAGGGGACCTGCGGTCGTTGCCGGGTCAGGCTGATCGAGGGCGCGCTGCTGCTGGATGGCAGGCCGGTCGCCGCGCAGGCGGATGTCCCCGCCTGCCGCGCCCGGCTCGGCTCCGGCACTGCCATCGTCGATGTCCCCGCCGCCGCGCTGGCCCCCGCCAACGGCAGGATCGCTGCCGGATGGCAGTGTGTTCCGCTCCCCCGCACGCCCGAAACCGTCATCGCGGTCGACATCGGCACGACGACGCTGGCCGCCGTCAAGGTGCGGCAGGGCGAGGTGCTCGCCATCGCGGGCTGCTACAATCCGCAGAGCCGCTTCGGCGACAATGTCATCACGCGGATCATGAATGCCGCGGATGGCGGCCTGGCGCGGATGCAGGCGGCGGTGCTGGACGCCACACGCGGGCTGCTCGAGACACTGGGGCTGGAGGGGGTTCAACGGATCGCCATCGCAGGCAACACCGTCATGACATGCCTGTTCCACGGCGTGGACCCGACCCCCATCGGCGCCCTCCCCTTCACGCCGCCGCTGCGCGTGTTTCCCGAGCGGCGCGACCTGGTGGAGGGCATACCGCTGCTGACGGTTCCCTGCATCTCGGGCTATGTCGGCGGCGACCTGACCGCCGGCCTCGCCGAGACGGGTCTACGCCCCGGCGAGATGCTGATCGACATCGGCACCAATTGCGAGATCATCCTCGCAACGGATAGGGAGACCGTCTGCGCCGCCGCCGCCGCCGGCCCTGCATTCGAGGGGGCCGGACTCTCATGCGGCTGCCGCGCGGGGGATGGCGCCATCGACCATTTCCTCGACGACGGCGCCTTCACCCTGATCGGCGACGGCGAGCCCGCCGGACTCTGCGGCTCGGCCTTCATAGACTTCATCGCCACCCGCCGCCGCGCCGGGCGGATCAGCACGATCGGGCGCTACCAGCCCGCGGCGGCCTTCTGTTCCGTCACCGACAAGATCAAGGTGCACGAGCGCGACATCGAGCAGATCCTCAAGGCCAAGGCGGCGGTCTGGGCCGGCATCCGCACCATCGAGGAGCACTGCGGCGGACCGGCCCGCAAGATCTTTCTGGCCGGCGGCTTCGCGCAGTACCTCGACCTGGCCAACGGGCGCGCCATCGGCATGCTTCCCGGTCGCCCCTGCGAGATCGTCGGCAACACCAGCCTGGCCGGCGCCGCTCGCCTGGCCTGTGATCCCGCTCACGGCGCGCGCCTGGCGGCCCTGATCAACACGCCGCGCGAGATCCCTCTCAACACGCTGCCCGCCTTCCAGGACAACTTCATCGACGGATTGCTGCTGCCATGACGTTCGCGCTCATCGCCTG
>CAYRPP010000337.1:0-2216 GCA_964426115.1 uncultured Lentisphaerales bacterium
GCGGGCTTCACGCTGGTCGAGATGCTCGTGGTCATCGTGATCATCCTGGTGCTGATGGGCGTGGTCTTCAAGATGACCCGCCCGGCGATCGGCAAGCAGGCCGAGGCCCAGACGGTGGCCAAGCTCGAGCGCCTCAAGGCGGCGATGGAGGAGTTCTACGCCGAATACGGCCACTACCCCCCGGTGCCCTACTACGACGGCGGCCAGCCCTTGTGCTACGAGTATCCATGGAAGCAGGGCATGCGCTCGGACTTGATCGGCAAGTTCGGGGACCAGACCTGGGACACGGCGCCGCTCTTCACCTTCGGGCTGATGTCCTTCCTTATGCCGCGTTATGACGACCGCGCCGAGAATGCCTGGCCATCCCTGCTGGACAACGACCAGTGGGGCGACTACAACGATCAGAAAAAGGATATCGAGCGCGACGCGCGCGCCTGCAAGCGGTGGGCACCCTTCGTGGTAGACATCACCGAAAACCATCTGGCGGATAACAAAATCGGCGGCGTGGCATCCGCCGCCTACACGAACCAGTTGGTCACGGTTCGCGACGGCTGGGAAAGGGATTTCATCTACGTCTCGCCGCCGCCGCACCAGAGCTACCTGCTCTTCTCCGTGGGGCCGGACGGCGGCTATGACAAGTCGGATCCGGGTAACCGCGACCGTCCGGCGAACAAGGACAACATTTACGGCGACGTGGGTTTCGTGCGGCGGTAGCCGGCACCCGACCGACGCCTCCGCGGACGGCCAACGGGCGCGGGGCCGCGCCGTCAAAGGAACATGATGAGACGACCGAGAAACCAGAAACCGGGAACGGCGCGGCGGCAGGCCGCCGCGGCCGCCGGGCGCGCGGGCTTCACGCTTGTCGAGATGCTCGTCGTCATCCTGATTGTCGCGATCCTGATCTCCGCCGTCTTCGGCGGGCTGACCGCCGCGCGGCAGACGGCGTGGCGCACCCGCGCGCGCGACACCGCCCGGCAGATCGTCCAGGCCTGGAACCTTCACCTGAACGACTACCGCGAGTTCCCGGATGCCAAGAAGTTCTCGGACGCCCTGGCGGAGGGCGGGTATGCGGCGTCGGCGGGCAATCTCGCGCTGCTGAATGCCGACGGCAAGATCTACCTCGAGCTGGCCGAGGAGGACCGCGAACACGGCCTGAAGGACAAATGGGGCCATCCCATGGGCTTCAACATCGATTTCGACTACGACGGCAAGGTCGCCAATCCGGCCCCTGAGGCCTTCGAGACCGGCAAGGCGGTCAAGGAAATGGAACAGGTTCTGGCCACGTCCATCGCCTGGTCGAAGGGACCGAACCCCGCAATCAAGAAGAAGTGGGTGGTGCAATGGTAGCGCGCGGCAAGCGGATTCCACGGCGCGGGGCCGGAGCGGAAGCCTCCGGCCCGGGGCTCCCGGCGGGCGGCCGGCGCCCGCGGCGCGGCGGCGCGGGCTTCACCCTGATCGAACTGCTGCTGGTGATGGTCGTGATCGCCATCCTTGGCACGATCATCATGGGTGGCGCCGCCTACATCAACCGGCTCTCGCGCGCCAAGCGCGCGGAGGTCGCGTGCCGCGTGCTCGAGGCCGCATTGGCGCGCTACCGCTCGGACTACGACAAGTGGCCTATCGGCTCGCTGACGCCCAACAACTACGTCGTCAGGGTCAGCGGCAAGGACAACCAAGAGATTTTAGGCGCGCTGCGCGAGACGGCCAACGACAAAAAGATTCGCTACCTGGACGAGACGACGCTCTTCACGGTCGACAGCGACGGCCGGCCGGTACCGCTCCACAAGACGACCGGATCGCAGCCGCTGATCTTCGTGACGCGCGAGGGCGCCAAGGTGCGCTACTTCACTGTGGAGATCAACGTCGACACGGACACCGTCAAGGTCAGCGCGCCGGGACTGAACGACTGATGAAGCGTGAGGCGTGAGGCGTGAAACGTGAGGCGTGAGGCGTGAAACGTGAAACGTGAGGAAACTTGAAGCTGGAAACGGAAAACGGAAAACAGAAAACGGGGGCTTGGATGCCGCCCGCATGGCGCAGCCTTAGCTCCGCCTTCACGCTGTTGGAGCTGCTGGTCGTGATGTCGATCATGCTGGTTGTCTCCACGATCCTCGTCGCCGGCTACTTCGGCATGACGCGCGCCGCCTCCTACACGGCCGCGGAGACCGACGTCTTCAACCACCTGCAGCTCGCCCGGCAGCGCGCCAGCCTCGACG
>CAYRPP010000338.1:0-2210 GCA_964426115.1 uncultured Lentisphaerales bacterium
CGCGAGCAGGCGGGCAAGACGACGGTGCTGGAGACGGAACGCGCCCGCGCCGAAACCACTCAAGCCGAGATCGAACTGGAGGCGCGCAAGGCCGAACAGCGCGATGCGGTTCGGGAACTGGCCCTGCTCTGGGGCGAAACGGAGCCGGCGTTCGACGCCGTGGAAGGGCCGTTCGATGCGGCGGTTGGGACGCTTCCACCACTCGATGTCCTGCTGGAGCGTGCGTCGTCGAACCCCGACCTGCTGGCCGCCGATGCGCAGACGCGCATTTACGAGGCGCGGATCGAGGCGGAGCGTGCGGCCCGTGTGCCGAATCTGGAGCTGATGGTTGGCATGCGGCGCTTCGAGGAGGGCGGGGATTTCGGGTTCGTCGCCGGGGCGGGGATCGAGCTGCCGTTCTACACGCGCAACCTGAACGGTTTGCGTGCGGCCGAGGCCGACGCAGCGGCCGCACGTCTGGAGGCGAACGCGGCCCGCCTGCGGAACGAGGGGCGCATCCGGCAGCTTTACGGGCGTCTGGACACCCTCGGGGCCAGGACCGCCCGGATGAAGGGTACAGTCCTGCCGGCGACCGAACGCACCCTCGCGCTGGTACGGGACGCGCACAGGCAGGGCAAGGCCGGCTATCTCGACGTGCTCGATGCCCGGCGCACGCTGGTCGAAGCGCGTCTCCAATTCATCGAAACCGTGACCGAGTATCAGGGCGTGAGTCTTGAACTCGGCCGCCTCGCCAACACCCTATCCGACAACCGCTAACCCTTTCAAAAGGAACCATCATGAAAAACGCGACAGTCCTCTCCTTCTTCGCTGTGCTGCTGACAGTCTCGCCGCTGCTCGCGGAGGATGACGGCCACGGCCACGTGGACGGCCACGGTCACGCCGCCGCTCCGAAAACCATGGACGAACTCTTCACGGTCAAGTGCGAGCACGACATCCTGCACTACACCTGCGAGGAGTGCCGCTACGAACTCGGCCTCGTGAAGATCGATCCTTCGCTGGTCCGTGCGGAGGAGAATGCCAAGGGCCTCTTGGCCTTCGAGGCCGTCAAAAAGCACGCGGCGCAGTCCCTGCTGCCGATGAACGGCGAGCTCGCGCTCAACGCGTCGGCCCTGGCCCATGTCTCGCCGCGTGTCGCCGGAACGGTCCACACGATCCGTGTCGGCCTGGGACAGCAGGTCAAGGCAGGCGACGTGCTGTTCGAGATCGAGAGTCCCGAACTCGGGCTCGCGGTCGGCGCGTATCGCAAGAACCAGGCGCTGGCGGCGCTTGCGCTGAAGAATCTTGAGCGGGAGAAAAACCTGGCCGCGCAGAAGCTCACCCCCGATGCCGATGTTGTTGAGGCGCAGATGAAGTACGACGAGTACCGCATCGAGCTGGAGTCGGCGTTAAACGCCCTTCACGTGATGGGCCTGGACGACGCCGCGGTCGCCGCGCTGACGGCGGATGGCGCGACCGGCAAGGGCGTCCGCCTGCCCGTCCTCGCGCCGCAGAGCGGCACCGTGATCGAGAAGCATCTCGATCCGGGCGAGACCATCGAGGCGGGCAAGGATGTGCTGACCATCGCCGACCTCGCATCGGTCTGGGTCTGGATGAGTGTCTACGAGCGGGATCTGGCCCGGCTGCTGGCCGAAGAAAAGAAGGGGCCCACGCGCGTTCATGTCACGACCCTGGCGTTTGCGGACATGACGTTCGAGGGCGTGATCGACCTGGTTGGATCGGTGGTGGACAAGGAGGACCGGACGGTGAAGGTTCGCGCGACGCTGAAAAATCCGGATGCCATGCTGCGTCCCGGCATGTTCTGCGCCGTGAACGCGGTATTCGAGACGCAGGAGGAGGTCGTCGCGGTGCCTCGGGACGCGCTGCTGACCGACGAGGGCCAGTCATTCGTCTTCCGAAAGATCCGCGACGGGTTCGTGCTGCGCACGGATGTGTCGGTCGGGCGGACGTTTGCCGACCGTGTCGAGATTACGGACGGACTGGCCGAGGGCGAGGTGATCGTTACCGCCGGCGCCTTCGTCTGCAAGTCCGATGTGTTGCGGGCCAAAATGGGGGCGGGTTGCGCCGATTAGAGGGCACCCAGCCTTCTGGCTCGAAAGGAACACGCTCATGTTAAACCATTTCATCAAGTTCATACTGACGCAGCGGCTCATGGTCATCATGGCCGCGGCGGCGGTCTCCGTGGCGGGCGTCATCGCCTGGCGGATGCTGCC
>CAYRPP010000339.1:0-2183 GCA_964426115.1 uncultured Lentisphaerales bacterium
GCGCAGCCGCCGCTCTACAAGGTCACGCGCAAGCAGCGCGAGGAGTACATCGAGAGCGACGCGCAGCTTACCGCCAAGCTTCTGGAGATGGGTTGCGACGAGCTGGCGGTGCGCCTGGCGGACGGGCGCGTGCTGACCACGGCGGAACTGCACGCCCTGCTCGACCTGCTGGTGGCGGCCGAGGGCACGCTGGAGGCCCTCTCCCGGCGCGGCGTGCCGGTCGAGCGCCTGCTGCGCGCCCGACACCCGGCCAGCGGCGAGTGGCCGCGCTACATGGTCGTCACAGGCGGCCGCGAGACGGCCGAGATCACCTTCGTTTACGACGCGGCCGGACTCGAGGCCGTGCGGGCCGCCGCCGCCGGGCGCTTCGGCGAGCCCTTCGACTTGCACGAGACGCAGGTCAACGCCTACCACAGCGGCTCGCCCGACACCTTCTGCTGGCTGGAGCTGTTCCGCATCAACGCCCTGCGCCGCCATGTCGGCACCCTCGAGCAGATGGGCTTCGCGCTGGAGCATCTCGCCGGCGGCGGAGAACCCTTCGCCCACCTGCTGGAGAACGGCGACGAGACGCCCCTGACGGCGCTGCCCGACCTGCTCGGGCTGGTGCGCCAGCGGGGGCGCAAGGGCCTCGCGATCCAGCGCTACAAGGGCCTTGGCGAGATGGATCCCGACCAGCTCTTCGACACGACCATGGATCCGCGCACGCGCCGCCTGCTGCGGGTGACGCTCGAGGACGCGGTCAAGGCCGACGCGATCTTCACCCTGCTGATGGGCGACGATGTCGAGCCCCGCCGCCGCTTCATCGAGGACAACGCCCTCAACGTGCGCAACCTGGACATCTGAGCGCGGCGCGCGGGCGTACCCGCGCGGCGACATCATGGAAATCTGCGTCCTCAACAGCGGCAGCAACGGCAACGCCGTCTACCTCGCCTCCGGCGGCACCCGCATCCTGATCGATGCCGGGATCAGCCTCCGTCTGCTGCGGCAGCGCCTGGGTTTGATCGGATGCCGCGCCGAGGAGCTCGCCGCCGTGCTGGTCAGCCACGAGCACATCGACCACTGCCGCGGACTGCCGGGACTCTCCCGCAGCCATCCCGCACTGCAGGTGTTCGCCAACGAGAGCACCGCCGCGGGCGTCGAGCTGACCGCGCGCGCCACGCTCGCGGCGCCCTGGAGCATCTTCGAGACCGGCGCCGACTTCACCGTCGGCGCGCTGCATGTCCAGAGCTTCTCCGTGCCTCACGACACGGGCGACCCCGTGGCCTACGTCGTGGACGACGGCACATGCCGGGTGGGGGTGGCCACCGACCTCGGCACGGCCACGCCGGTTGTCCGCCGCCACCTGCGCGACTGCGACGCGCTGGTCATCGAGGCCAACCACGACGTGGAGATGCTCAAGCAGAGCGGGCGTCCGTGGTCGCTAGTGCAGCGCATCCTCGGCCGCCAGGGGCACCTCTCCAACGAGCAGGCCGCCGAGCTGGTCGAGGAGGTCATGACCGCGCGCCTGCGGGCGATCTTTCCCGCGCACCTCAGCGACGAGTGCAACTCGCCCGACTGCGCCATGGGCGCGCTGCGCGAGATGCTGCAGCGCAGGGGATGCTCCGGCATCGCGCTGCTGCCGACGCACCGCGACGGCATCAGCGAGCATCTCGTGCTCTAGTCCGCAGCCTGGCTGGCGGCGGCCGCCGGACGGTACGGGCGGATCTTGTAGTCCAGATAGACGGACTCCCGGCAGGCGATCCGCACGCTGTTGCGTCCCAGCAGCTTCTCGGCCGCCTCGATGAACGCCATCTCGGGCTTGACGCGCAGTCCCGGTCCCGCCTCGACCAGCACCCGGCGTCCCGCAGGATCCATCAGGCAGAGCGTGACGGCGGCCAGGCCGGGATGCTGCGTCATCAGCGCCTGGAGCTGCTTCAGCACCTCGACCTGCTGCTCGGAATCCTTGACGAAGAAGTTGACCTTGCCGGTGAAGCGCTCAATGGCTTCCGGCATTCCGAAGACTTCGTTGGCGAGGAACTGCATCCGGCCGTTGCGCATCGAGAGCTCGCCGCAGACGAGCAGCGGACGGTCGGGTTGCGCCGCGTCGCCGTGCTTCGTGTAACACTTGTTGAACATCACGGCCTCGATACGGTCGTTGCCGTCCTCGATCATGACGGTGGCCCACGGCTTCTGGCTCGTCTTGG
>CAYRPP010000340.1:0-2143 GCA_964426115.1 uncultured Lentisphaerales bacterium
AGTGCCGGCTGCTCGTCAGCCACATCGTGCGCGAGGACGACGAACTGCTCTTCGGCTTCGCCACCGCCGAGGAGAAGCAGCTCTTCAACCTGCTGATGACCATCAGCGGCATCGGCCCGAAACTGGCGCTCTGCGTGCTCAGCGGCCTGACGGCCGCGGAGTTCAAGCGCTGCGTGGCCGAGGGCGACATCAAGCGGCTCAGCTCGGTGCATGGCATCGGGCGCAAGACCGCCGAGCGCATGGTCGTCGAGCTGCGCGACAAGATCGACCCCGTCGAGGCCCTCGCTTTCCGGGCGCCCGCCGGCGCCCCGTCCGCTCCCGAAACCGTCATCCGCGACACTCTGCTGGCACTGGGCCAGCTCGGCTACGCGCAGGAAACCGCCCGCAAGATGCTGCAGGCCGCGGTCGAAAGCGGCGCCGACACCACGACCTCGGAAATTCTGCTGAAACGCGTCCTGTCTGGACGCTAGTACGCCACAGGAGTGATCCGGAAGTCGCTGAGCAAAAGGTTGCTCTCCCACTGCGGCAGCCGCCCGGCGGGGCCCTCGATACGAACCAGGGGCGGCTTGCGCTCGGCCAGGCGATTGATCGCGGCCCAGAGCGTGGTGTCGCCCCAGTATTGCGGCGGCGCTTCGGCCGCGGCGACGGCCGCGAAGATGGCGGATGGTGCCGCGTGTCCGCCGCGGATCGCGTCAAGTGCCAGTTGTTCCAGCCTTCCCAGCCCAGTTGCGGGATCAGGCTGCGCCTGGAGCCAGCGGGCCGCGGCCGCCGGCACCCAGGGCATCGGTGCGGATCCGTCGCGCGCCAGGTTGGCCAGCAGCGTAACATTCCGGGTAGCGAAGGCGTGGTCCGCGGCCGCGGCGTAGCGGAACTGCTCGGCGGTGACTGGCCGGCGCGCGCCGTAGTGGCTGGCAAGCTGCGCCGCATCGAGCTGCCCGAGCCCATGATAGGGCTCGATGCCGGGAAAGGCGTCGATGCAGAGGAGTTCCACCGGACGCGCCTTCGTTCCGTGAAGGCAGGCCAGCAGGTGTACGAGCATGGACTGGTCGAAGAGGCACGCGTCGAACCAGAGGACGACCTGTTGGCCGGCGGGAAGCTCCGCGAGCTTGCGGTACTGGTCGTGAAGCGCCTGAAGCACCTGTTGGCGCGTCAGACCGCCGCCGGTCATGGTTTCGAGGAAGGTGGCCCGCGCCTCGATGAGGGACTCGTCCGGCCAGCCGGGCCGCCGGGGGCCATCGTAGAGCAGATCATGCCAGACCAGGATCTCGCCGGGCAGGCCGGCCTCGGCCAGTTTGCCGCCGACGATATCGCCGCTGGTGATGTGCAGGGGGACTCTGGCGTTCATGCCGCCGTTTCCTTGATTTACCGCAGCATGATCACCGTGGCGAAGCTCCCGCATTCATAGCATCCGATATCAACCGTGCCGACTTTGCGCTTGTGGCCGGCGAGATCCGTCGCCCCGGTCATCCATTCCTGGTCGACCCCCTTGTCCCTGCAGACGCTGTTCCGCGCCAGGCGGTAGTCGCCGTCCGCAAAAGCCACGAACAGCGGTTGGCCGGCATCCGCTTCCACGCAGGCGCTGCCAAACGCGATGGAAGGGGAGCGCGTCGGCACGCAGTTGTTGGCGGCAGTCACGTAGTCGGCACGATAACCCGCATACTCCGCCGCCGTGGCGCCCTGGTCGCAGGTGTTGCCGTAAACGATGTTGTTTCTGGCCGTGACCACCTTCGCGGACGCAAAATAGAGTCCGCCTGCGACATCGACCGCCAAGGCCTTGTACGCCTGGTTTGAGACGATGGTGCAGTTTTCCAGGATGGCGTTCGCCGCCGCCTGCACGCCCGCCCGCGCGCAGTTCTTGTGGTCCTGGCGATTCTGGGCGACAAGGGTGTTGCGGACCGTGGTGTCCGTCGCATAAAGTGCGTCCTGAGAGCCGCTGCTGGATGACCCGCCGATACGATTCGACACAATCGTGCAGCGATCCATCAATCCGCCTTCAAGATATGCCCCGACGCCAGAGAGCGTGGAATGATAGCCATAACAGTTGGTGATCGAAGTGCACGCGATGACCGCGTCCGATCCGGTCTGGTAGTACCCGCAGCCAAAACCGCTGCCACCGCCAGAGCAATTCGCAATGCAGGAGTCG
>CAYRPP010000341.1:0-2142 GCA_964426115.1 uncultured Lentisphaerales bacterium
CTGATAGACGGCGGCCCCGTGTCCGGCGGGATTCCGGAGATAGTAGAACCTGCAGCTGTCGATGATCAGCTTCTGGCCGCCGCCGAGATGCAGCGTCGCCGTATTGTGCTGGTTGTTGTAGCATCCGACAAACCTGACGTTGCGGACCGCCGAGCCCGCGCCGGCGGCGTTGTAGTGCAGCGCACCCGTGCCGTTGCCGCGGAAATACGCCGAGACCAGCCAGAGGCCGTCGATCACCGCGGTAACCCCGCTCGCGACCTCGACCATCTTCTGGCCGCCGTTGTCGTTGTCATGGGCGAGCGCATAGTAGTCGTGCGTGTTGTCGAAATTCATCGGGATGTTCACCTTCCCGCCGACGATCGGCCGCAACGACGTGGTGACATTCGTCTCGGCGAACGTTTCGAACAGGGGGAAATAGTGCATCCAGACATCGTCGTCGTCGCCGTCGCCGGAAAGGATCGTCTGATTCGCGTCGACGTCGCGTCCCGCGATCGTCTCATCATCGCTCACGCCTGCGAAGCCGCCATATAGCGACAGATTCTTCGAAATCAGCACCTGGGTGCCGTAGGGATACACGTACACCCCGGCGGCGATCCATATCTCGTCGCCGGCGGTGGCCGCGGCCACGGCGGCGCCGATGGTAGTGTAGGCATTGGACCAGGTGCTGCCGTTGCCCGAGCCCGCAGCCTCTGGATGCACCTTCAGCACGCCGGCCGTCGCATCCGACCCGAAAACCAGCATGGCGCACGCCAACAGGGAACACTACAGTTTCTTCATATTGTCCTTTTCAGCCGTTTAAGTCTCAAAAAAATCCGCGACGTCTGAACGGATCCCCGGCCTGCCGGCAGACAGGCCCGGCACCGGCATACGGCAGGCCACATACAACAAGCTTGTGAAGAACGTAGCAGATCCAGGGAAGGATGTCCATACGAACGCGCCACTGAATTTGGGCTGGATTTAGGCTCGACGCCGTCGTGGCGAGCGTGTAAGGTTTCCTCGCTTTCAACGGGAGACTCCACGCCTTGACCACTGCCTCGCCGCTCAGCGGACTGCCCCTGATTCTTTTCGACGGCGCCTGCGGCACCTCGCTGCAGCGCATGCGGCTGCCGCCCGCCTCCTGGGACGGACATGACGGCTGCAACGAGTACCTCAACCTCTCGTGTCCCGGTGCCATCGCCGACATGCACCGCGCCTTCGTCGAGGCCGGCGCCACCGTCATCGAGACCAACACCTTCGGCGCCAACCGGCTGGTCCTTGATGAGTTCGGACTGGCGGACCGCGTCGCCGAGATCAACCGCGCCGCCGTCGGTCACGCGCGCCGCGCCATCGGCAAACGTCCCGGCGTCTTCGTCTGCGGCTCGATCGGCCCCGGCACCAAACTCGCCCTGCTGGATCAGGTGCCGGTCGAGGCGCTGGCCGCCGCCACGGCGGAACAGGTCGAGGCCCTCGTCACGGCGGGCGTCGACCTGCTCATCTTCGAGACCTGCCAGGATCTGCTGCAGATCAAGACGGCCCTCGTGGCCTGCTTCGACACCCTCGATCGCCTCGGTCGCGACATCCCCGTGATGGTCTCGGTTACGATCGAAGCGACCGGCACGATGCTCGCCGGCTGCGACCTGGCCACCGTCGCGGCCACCCTGGCCCCCTTTCCGCTCTTCTCGCTGGGCCTCAACTGCGCTTCCGGCCCGCGCGAGTTGGGTCCGCGGGTCGCCGCCCTCACGCAGCTCTGGCCCGGGCGGATCTCCGTCATGCCGAACGCCGGCTTGCCGGTCGTCCGCGACGGCCAGCCCCACTATCCGCTCGATCCCCAAACCTTTGCCGACGCCACCCGCCGTTTCGTCACGGAGTTCGGCGTCTCCATCGTCGGCGGCTGCTGCGGCACGACGGCCGAGCATATCGCCGCCCTGAAGTCGGCACTGAAGGATGCCGTGCCCGCGTCCCGGCGTCCGCCGCCGCCCGCGCCCGCGGTCACCTCGGCCTACGCCGTCCAGCCGCTGCGGCCCGAGATCCCACCCTTCCTCATAGGCGAGCGTCTCAACGCCAACGGCTCGAAGGCCTTCCGCGACACGCTGCTGGCGGGCGACCTTGCGGGCGCCCTGCCGATCGCCCAGCGCCAGGAGGCGCAGGGCGCCATGGCGCTCG
>CAYRPP010000342.1:0-2134 GCA_964426115.1 uncultured Lentisphaerales bacterium
CGGCCGAGGCCGCCGCTCCCGCAGTGGCCGCGCCGGCCGAAGTCATCCCCGCCGAGGCCGCCCCTGCCGAAGTCGCTGCTGGCGCACCGGCGGCGGCCGCTGCTTCGCCGGAAGAGTTGCAGAAGACCATTTCCGAGATCGACACGCTCGAGCAGATGCGGCGGCGCGCTCTTGACACGCATGGGCGGTCGAGTCTGGAGAGCGCGCGCAAGGCCCTGCGCGACGGCAATTACCCGGAGGCTGAGAAGCTCTACGACGAGGCCTCCAAGTTCATCACGCGCCGTCCGGGCAACGAGGCGCTGCTGGACGAGGCCGAGAAGGGCGCGGCGGAGTCCATCTACCGGCAGGCCGGTGTGCTCTGGAAGAAGGGCGACCGCGAGAAGGCTGTCCAGTTGGCGCGCCAGGCGCGCGACCGCGGGCATGACAAGGCTCCCAAGATGGTGGCCGATCTGCAGAATGAGATCGAGAATCCGCCCGTTCCGCCGCCGCCGAAGGTGGCCAAGCGCTGGAACGAGAACAGCTACCGCAAGAACCGCGAGCAGGTCCAACGCCAGCTCAACAAGGCGCGCGAGTACTACATCACCGGCGAATACGGCCTGGCACGGGACGAGCTCGAGCTTATCATCAAGGACAACCCCTTCGACCAGGACGCCATCGAGATGCTCAAGCGGGTCTCCGACCGCGCCTACGATGTCTCCTCCAGCGAGTTCGCCACCACGCGCTCGCGCATGATGGACGATGTGCGGCAGGCCTGGACGCCCAAGCGCTACGCCATCGACGTCGTGCCGGTCGGCGAAGCGGCGGGCGCCGGCAAGAAGCTGGCCGGCGAGGCCGTGGGGCCCAAGGGCCGCACGCAGGACGAGATCACGCAGGAGAAGATGAAGGGCATCGTCATTCCCGAGATCAGCTTCAACGCCGCCAACATCAACGACGTCGTCGAGTTCTTCAACAGCGCCAGCCGCGAGTTCGATAACCCCGAACTGCCGCCGGAGGAGCGCGGCGTGAGCTTCGTGCTCAAGCTGCCGCCCCAGGACGTCCCGGCCCCCGCCGCCGCGGCCGATCCATTCGCCACTGCCCCCGCCACGGTCGGCGGCGTGGCGCCCATCACCCTCCGTGCGCGCTATGTGAACCTGCTCGAGGCTCTTAACCTCGTCACCGACATTGCCGGGCTCAAGTTCCGCGTGCGCGGCAAGGTGGTCGTCATCATGCCGCTCAACATGGCCGAACGCGACATGATCACGCGTTCCTACACCGTGCTGCCCTCGATCCAGGATCGGGCTTCGAGCGTCTCGCGCGAACTGGGCACCAGCCGGCTCGCCGGCGGCGCCGCCGGCGGTGGCGGATTCCTGGCACCGGAGGAGACCGCGGCCGAGAGCGGACAGGTCGACTGGAAGCAGCTCTTCAAAGACATGGGCGTCTCGTGGCCCGAAGGATCGTCGATCTCATACATCCCCAGCATCAACAAGATGCGCGTGTTCAACACCCCCGAGAACCTTGCCGACGTCGAGAAGGCCCTCGAGGATCTGAACGTGACGCCGCGCCAGATCGAGATCGAGGCGCGCTTCGTCGAAGTCTCGCAGACCGACCTCGAGTCGATCGGCCTGGAGTGGCTGCTGACCGACGACTGGGAGCTGGCCCACAACTCGGCCAATCCCCAGGAGCGCATCAAGATCAGCGCCGGCAGCGGCACCACCGGTCTGCGCTTCATCTCGGACGAGAACCCGGTCAACCCCAGCGTCAGCGCCGTGGCCGACAACGTGCTCTCCGCCGCCAGCGTGCTGACCAACCCGGAGCTCTCCTTTGTGCTCCACATGCTGAGCCAGAAGGCCAACACCGACCTGCTCTCCGCGCCCAAGGTCGTGACCAAGAACTCCCAGGAGGCGATCATCAAGGTCGTCACCGAGTACATCTATCCCACGGAGTACGACATAACGGAGAACCAGCAGAACAGCGGAGACAACAACACCGTTCAGAATGTCGTACCGATGGTCGAGCCGGGCGGGTTCGAGATGCGCGAGGTCGGCGTGATCCTGCAGGTCGTGCCCGAGGTCTCGGCCGACGGTCAGATGATCGACCTGATGCTCAATCCCCAGATCATCTCCGAGCCCACCTGGCGCGACTACGGCTTCGACTA
>CAYRPP010000343.1:0-2119 GCA_964426115.1 uncultured Lentisphaerales bacterium
ATGCGCTTCGCTCTGCCCGCAGCGACCGACCGAGATCAGCCGCGCCTGATTGTGCTCGGTGTCGTGCTGGATAAGTTCCGTCTGGTAGCTGCCGTCGCCGAAGGTCTGCCAGTCATGCAGGGAAAAATCGGCAAACCGGTGCTTGATGGCGTTGTAACGCGCATTTGCGCCGGCCTCGGCAATCACCTTGGCCTTCAGGAATTCACGAATTCTACGGGCCGACTGAATCTGGTGGCTGGCCACCGTGTAGGTCACGGTCGACAGGAGCGCCACCAGCATCGTGATGCCGATGGCCGTAAGCAAGCCGAATCCCGAGCGTCCCGCGGCGTTCGGTTGCATGCGACACTGCCGGTTGTTGTTCATCTGCCCGAGTTCCTGGGTTCGATCTCCATGCTCATGGAGGAGGTCAGCGGCGGCATGGCGCCGCCGCCCGGAAGCTGCTTGAAGAGAGCCAGATCGAACCGCAGACCCTTGATCAGCGGGAGGTCGTCCACCTTCAGTTGGAACGCCCCGAAATCGGGGCCCACGACGACCTGGCCGCCCAGGTCAAGTATGCGCAGGGCGCCGGCCCAGTCGACACTCGCATTCCGGAGGCTGGGCGTCAGCAGGCCCGTGTGATCGGACTCCAGGATCGCGCGGAACTGCACATAGCGCCCGGATCCGTTCATGTCCAGACCGTCCGGATCAGTCTGGATGGAACAGGAATCCCAGGCTGGCGCGTCCGCCAGCCCCGCGTTGCCGCCCGCGCGGTACTGCACGCCCAGACGCGTGCCATCGGGTACAAAGGCGCGCCACCGGGTCCGCGTGACATCGGGCGACTCCAAAGTCGTATCGTAAATTTCCGAAACAAAGACGCCCCGTGCTGGAAAGACCGTGGCGACGGACTGCACATAGGGCACGCTGTTCAAAAGGCGGACGCCGGCGGTGGCCGGCCAGGAGTTCTCGCTCAGCACGTTGGGCAGGCAGTTGGTTCGGACCGCCGCCATGCTGCCTTCGGCTGCGCGCGTGTCGTTCCAGAGACTGATGGTGCTGCCCCCCCAGACCCAGAAGGACACCACATAGTTGTTGGTGGGTGAAATGTCCATCGGCAAGCTCCCCCCAAGCACCCAGAGCGCGTCTCCGTTGACAGTGTCGGCCACCAGGTTCAGATGGCGGAGCGTGCCTGGGCGCACATTGAGCGCCGACGTCGCGGTCGGTTCGGCCAAGCCGATCGTCGCGGTTGTGTCGACCAGCGTTCCGGCGGGCAGCCGCATTCGCACGCCGCTCCAATAGGGGGGTGCGGTGTGGGGCATTAGGCGGCCATGCTTCCGGATCCATCCCTGTGTGCTACCCTGCAGCAGAACGCGGTAGGCGCGGTATCCCGCCAAGGCCGAAGTGACCAGCGTCTCCGGGCTGCCCGTCTGTTCGGCGGCCTGCCACACCACGCCCCCCCCGTTGATCCGCACCACTCCATCGTCCGCGGCCCCGTCCATGGCGACCTCGACATCCGCCGATCCCACCCCGTAAGAGAGGAAGTTGGATTCAGTCCAGCGGTCGTTGGGCACGATCAGCGTCAGATCAACGTCCGCGCCATCGCCTGGATCGGACACCAGGGCACATTTGCCGCTGAAGGCAAAACCGGGCTGACTCGCGGGCACCGGACTGCAATCGATCAGGTCAAGGTCTTCCGCCTCGAGCTCGCACGCCCCGGCCGAGACCTTCAGCGTGTCGATACCCAGCTTGTATCCGCTGCTGGCCGGGTTGCGGTCTAGCGCGGTGAAGGTCAGGCGGTGCTCGCCGGGGCCCAGGGGCAGTGCTCCGAAGTTGAGGCGCCGTTTGCCCGGCGTCGCGCTGTAGGCGTCGAACACACCGGCGATGGCGGAGATGTTCCAGGTGAAGAAATTGGCGAAGATCACGCGTGTCGCGGCCACCTCGCCCTGACCCTCCAATCCCTTGCCGCTGCCCTGGGCCACGACGCCCTGGAGTTGTTGCCGGCGTCGGGCAGGATCCATGGCATTGTCGCGGGGAGCGAAAGTGGTACGCAGCAGCCGGTTGGTCGAGACGGGATCGACGTGGTAGATGACTGTCGTGTCCCAGAGGATGTTGGTATCCGAGAGCATGGGGGTCAGGCCCTGGTTGT
>CAYRPP010000344.1:0-2118 GCA_964426115.1 uncultured Lentisphaerales bacterium
GCCCACGCGAGGAGGCGTCCGGCCTCGACCGGCTGCCGGTCGTGCTCCGGGAAGCGGTGCCCCCACTGGTTCGCCAGCAGCCGCGCCCGTCGCGCCCACTCGTCGCCGCCGCTCCCCTCCCCTGCCCCGCGGTCGAGCCGCTCCAGCAACCGACGCGCGTCGGTCTCCTGCCGCGCGGTAGCCTCGCCGGAGGCCTCCTCGATGGCCGCCGCCATGCGGCACGCCTGGCGCGCGCAGCCGGCGGCGGCCCCGCGGAGGATCATGTGCGCCAACCGCGGATGTACTGGCAGGCGCGCCAGTTCGCGTCCGTGTGCCGTCAGCTCCCCGTCCGCGCCGAGCGCGCCCAGTTCCTGCAGCAGTTCTGTGGCCAGGCGCCAGGCGGCGTCGGGCGGCGGGGTGAGCCACGGCAGATCCTCGCGTCCGCGGCAGCCCCAGTCGGCGCACTGCAGGCGCAGCGGAGCCAGATCGGCATCCAGGATCTCGGGCAGGGCCTGCGGCGCGAGCTGGCGGTCGGCGGCGGCGTCCCAGAGGCGGTAGCAGACACCAGGGGCGACGCGCCCCGCGCGGCCGCGGCGCTGGTCGGCGCGGTCGCGCGTGACACGCAGCGTCTCGAGGCGCGACATGCCGTTACGCACCGAGAAGCGCGGCACGCGCATCCAGCCGCAGTCTATGACGATGCGGACATCCTGGATCGTGAGGCTCGACTCGGCGATGGCGGTGGCAAGGACGACCTTGCGCCGGCCGGGCGGCGCCGGCTCGACGGCGCCGTCCTGCGCCTGGCGCGGCAGGGCGCCGAAGAGCGGATGCAGTTCCACGCCGGCGGGCAGGCGCCACTCGCGCAGCAGGGCGGCGGCACGGCGGATCTCGCCTTCACCCGGCAGGAATGCCAGGATGCCGCCATCGGCATGCGCCTCCAGCGCGCGCACGACAGCCTGCGCCACCTGCAGCGGCACGGGCCGGTTGTCCGCCGGCCGCTCGAGGTAGGCGGTCTCGACCGGCCAGGCGCGCGCTTCAGCCGTGATCACGGCGGCGTCCTCCCCGAGCCGCCGCGCGACCGGCGCGGCCTCGAGGGTGGCCGACATGACAACGAGCCGCAGGTCGGGGCGCAGCGCGGCGCGCATGTCAAGCGCCAGGGCGAAGCCCAGGTCAGAGGGCAGGTTGCGCTCGTGGAACTCGTCGAAGATGACCAGCCCGGTATCCGCCAGTCCCGGGTCGCCGAGGAGGCGCTGCACCAGCAGGCCCTCGGTCAGAATCTCGATGCGCGTGGCGGCGCTGGTGCGGCGTTCGAGGCGCACCTGGTAGCCAACGCGCTCCCCGACCTCCTCGCCCAGCAGGCGCGCCATGTGCCTCGCCGCCGCGCGCGCTGCAAGCCGACGCGGCTCCAGCAGAAGGATGCGCCGCCCACCGAGCCAGGGAGCGTCGAGCAGCGATGGGGCCACCAGCAGCGTCTTGCCCGAGCCCGGCGGCGCCTGCAGCACCACCGGGCGGTTGACCTCCAGGCTCCGCGCCACCCCGGGCAGCACGGCGCACACCGGCAGGTCCGGCAGCGGGCCCGGGAAGGGCGACATACGGCTCACTGCTTGGCGAGGGCCGACTTGACGGAGACGCCCCCGATGGCTCCCAGGCGGCCCGTGAGCGCGCCCAGCTCGTCGGTGGTCGCCTCGATGACCAGCGTGATGACCGAGACGCCGCGTTCGCGGTACGGCAGGCCGACGCGCGCCAGGATCATCTCTCCCGCCTCGGACAGAACCCGGTTGACTTCCGGGCTGCTCTGCAGGCGGTTCTCGACAATGATGCCGACGAAACCGATGCGCTTGTTCATGGGTCGTACTACTCCAGCACCGCCCGGATGCGCCGCACGCCGGCGCTCGAGCTCTCTTCCTTCTGAATCTTGAACCTGCCCAGCTCGCCGGTGGTCTTGGCGTGGGGGCCGCCGCAGACCTCCTTCGAAAAATCGCCCGCGCTGTAGACCTTGACCTGCTCGCCGTACTTGGCGGTGAAGAGCGCCATCGCCCCCCGGGCGCGCGCCTCCTCGATGGTCATCGTCTCCATGGTCACGGGGAGGTTGCGGCCGATCTGCTCGTTGACGATGCGCTCGACCTCGGCGAGCTGCGCGGG
>CAYRPP010000345.1:0-2101 GCA_964426115.1 uncultured Lentisphaerales bacterium
CATGGGCAACGAGTTCGGCCATCCCGAATGGGTCGATTTCCCGCGCGAGGGCAACAACTACTCCTACAGCCATGCGCGCCGGCAGTGGCACCTGCGGGACGATCCGGCGCTCTACTTCCACTGCCTGGGCGAGTTCGACGCCGCCATGATCCGCCTCTTCGCGGAACACGGGGCGCTGGAGACCTCGGCGCCGCAACGGCTGCTGATCGACGACGCCACCAAGCTCATGGCCTTCGGGCGCGGGGGCATGGTCGTGATCCTGAATTTCCACGCGGCCCACTCGGTGGCCGGCTACCCGCTACTGGTGCCGCCGGGGCGCCGGTACCGCGGCCTGATGAACAGCGACAGCGTGGCCTACGGCGGACAGGGGCGCATCCAGGAGAACCAGGAGTACCCGGTCTACGACGAGGTCGAGGGCCAGGAACGCGTCTCCCGCATCCGCATCTACCTTCCGGCCCGCACCGCGCTGGTCGTGGGCTGACAAGTCAGCGTTGAACGTTGAACATTGAAAGTTGAGCGTTTTCCGCTCCACGATTCCGGAGATTCCGCGCCACCAGTCGTGCCACGCGGACGGAGTGGGACCGAACCTAGGGGACTGCCAGCCTGCCCTAGGCGCCGGGATGGCGGGTCAGCGTGCCAGCTTCCGGATCGACATCGAAGGCCGGATGGTTGCGGAGAGCGGCGAGGAATATCTTGCGGGAGAACGGCTGGCGCTTGCCCTGCAGCAGGCCGAAGACCTCGGCCAGTTTCATCGGCTTGCCGGTCTCCAAGTCCAGACGCCCCAGCCGCTCACGCGCATGGATCACCTGACGGACGCGTCCGTCGTTGACCAGCGGGGTGTCGGTCCATACCGGCAGGCGGTCGGGCGGCGAGAGGGCGTCGGCCAGCGCCAGGTAGAGCGCGACCGGTTGGTCGTGGGGTGCCGCGCCCAGCCAGCCCGCGAAGCGCGCCTCCGTCACCGGCAGCGTGTTTGCCTCGCAGAAGTCGGCGAGTCGGACGAGCGCCTTGTGCAGGCGCATGCCGCCGGAGTTGGCGAGCCCCGGCACCTGGTTCTCGTAGATGATCTGCCGTACCCGCTCGCGCGTGAGGCCGAACATCTGGCCGATGCGCTCCAGCGTCCAGGGGCGGTCGGCCGCGCCGGCGCCGAGCATGCGGAGGCGGAGCATGCGGTTGACGTTCTTCCGTCCGGTACGCTTCAGGAAGGCGTCGACAAACGCCACTATCAGCCGCACCGCCTCGCGTTCGTCGGGAATCTCCGTCTGCAGGGCGCCGTCCTGCGCCTGGCGCACCAGGTCGACCAGCGCGTTGAGCTTCAGCCGGCCCACGCCCCAGTTGGAGGCGAGGAAATCGAAGGTTTTGAGCTGGCCGATGGTCTTGAGGGAGTTCCGCTCCAGGAAGGCGTTGATGCAAGAGGGGTGGGGAATCAGCCGCACCGCCAGATCGTCGTAGCGCGCGGGAACTTCCCGCAACAGCGTGTCCAGCAGAAACCAGTCCAGGACATCCGGCTGCGGACCGCCGAACGGCACGCGGGCCGACGGCATCTGTTCCCAGGCGGCCTTGCGGTCCCGGGCCTCCTGCTCCAGCGCCTCGATCCGGCGGCACAGTATGCGGGCCGACCGCGCTCCCACGGTCGTGGCCAGATCGAACAGGCGTTTGTATTCCAGGCCCTGCAGCTCGCCCAGGAGCCGGTATTTCGCAAGGGCCTTCATGGTGCGTTTCCGGAAACGGCACGCGGCAACCGGAAAGCGCCTGAGTGATTCCGGAATCCGGATGATCTGATTGTCGGGTGCTTTCATGTCGATGTAAGTGTATTTTAGCAATTCTCCCGAAAAGACACAACAGGAATTTCAGAGAAATCGCGCTTGCACATCAAGGGGATTTGCGCTACAGTCACTCTCACCTGCGGCGTGTCTGGAGCTGGTCTCCCCGTTGCGGCTTTGGTCTCCGCGTGTCCACCAGCCACGGCCGGAGCTCGAACCCGCTTGACTTTTACGGACGGGACAGGCATATTCACCGCCGTAAAACAACGACTAGAGCAACGACAAGGCAAGCTGGGCAAGGACTCCGAGCCGAACATGAGCCAAATCGACAAGACCGCGAT
>CAYRPP010000346.1:0-2083 GCA_964426115.1 uncultured Lentisphaerales bacterium
CCACGGCCAGCTTGCGTTCCAGAATGGGCGCGAGGAAGTTGCCAGTGCCGCAGGCGGGTTCGAGGAACCGCGAGTCGATGCGCTCGGTTTCCTGCTTGACCAGGTCGAGCATGGCCTCGACTTCGCGCTTTCCGGTCAACACCTCGCCATGATCGACGACCCGCTGCCTGGATATGACTTGCGACTCCATCTGGGAATGCGTTCCATGAACTGGAGGTGAAAAAAGAGCGCCAAGGCTATTACCGCTTCAATATTCGACAAGATAGCGCTAACGGCGGCGGGTGGCAAGGTGGAAGGCGGGGGGGGCAGTAATCGGCTGCTAGCCACAGGGGGGCGCGGGAAGCGCATGCTGAGTGGGCGGGACGCGGATGAACCTATTGACTGCGCGTGTCTGCGCGCGCTTGCTTTCCCGCCGCCTGCTGCGGTAGAAACCAACTCGCTGAATTTCCCGCAGCAGGCGTGGCGGGCGAGCCGTCCCCGGCGAGCCGGGTATCAATGCCGAATACCATTGTTGATTGGTTTCCGCGGCGCGGATGCGATATGCTTGCCGGCAGACGCGGGCGCATTGCGACGGAAGACCGACACGGGCGCCCGGCTGACAACTGCGAGACCATCACATGCCTCTCATTCCCGAAAACCCACCCGCCACGTTGTCGCCCGCGGCCCTCCGCCTAATACTGCTGCTGGGCCTGCTGGGTGCGGGATTGCTCGTCGGGGAATTGATCCGTCTCGCCAGGGATCGGGATGCCGCCCTGCGGCAGATTCGCGGACGGCTGGCGGCGCTGCCGGCGGCGGACCTGGATGTCCGGCCGGTCGTGATCGTGCTCGCCTGGAGTATCGCGCTGGAAGTGGCGCAGGCGCTGCTTCCCCCGCCGCCGTCCGCGCTGCCGCTGCCCTCCCTCGCATCCCTGCTGGCGGGCGGACTGCTGCAGAACGGCCTGCTGGCGCTGGCGGTCGCCGTCTGCCTGCGCCTATCGGGGCGCGGCTGGCGCATGCTCGCGGGCGTTGCCGGCAGGCGGGCCAACGCGCGCCAGGCCGCCGCCATGGGCGTGCGCGGCGGCGTCATGCTTCTCGCGCCGGCCTGGCTGCTGTCCGGCGCCGGCGCCGCCATCCTGCAACGCCTGGCGTGGCCGCTGGAGCCGCAGGCGGCGCTGCGGTGGCTGGCCGGCGGCGAGCTAGGCGCGGCGCGGGCGCTGGTGCTGATACTCTCGGCGCTGGTGATTGCGCCGCTCGCCGAGGAGACCGTCTTCCGTGGCATCCTCCTGCCCGCGCTCGCGCGGCACGGCACACGCCCCTGGCGCGCCCTGGCGCTCTCTTCGCTGCTCTTCGCCGCGCTGCACATGCATGCCGGCAGCCTGCTGCCGCTGCTGGCCGTGGGCGCCGCCTGCGGGCTGGGCTTCATCGCGACCGGGCATCTGCTGACGCCCATCGTGATGCACGCGCTTTTCAACGCCGTCAGCCTGCTGGCCTTCCACGCGCTGCCGTCATGAGGCGCGGGCCGACGCAAGCACACGGCGCGGATTGTCGCCGGTCAGGCGCCGCACGTCGGCTTCGGAGATGCCCAGCTTGTCGCGCAGGTTGGCCGCCGTGCGCTTCATCGTGCCCGCCGAACCGACGAGGTGCGAGCGGTCCGGCGCCCAGGCGGCCAGATCTTCGCCGACCAGCACCTGGAAGTCGCCGATGCCGTAGAGTCCCGGCCCCATGCCCGCCGCCTGCATGGCGTCGGTGACGACGACCGCGTTATCCAGTCCGCAGGCGCGCAGGTAGTTGCCCAGGGTAAAGAAGGGGATGTGTACGCCGTCCGCGATGAAGCAGAGGGTCAGCCGCCCGCGCAGCGAGAGCGCGCGCTGTATGATGTTGTCGTGCCGGTGCATCATCATCGGGCAGCCGTTGCCGGTGTGGGTGAAGAGCGCCAGACCGGCATCGGCCGCCGCGTCGAGCGTCTCCAGCGACGCGTCGCAGTGCCCGGCCGAGACCACCACGCCCCTGCCCGCCAGCCAGCGGGTAGCCGCGAAGCCCGGGTCGCACTCGGGGGCCAGCGTCAGGATGCGCAGCAGGCCGCCGCAGGCGTCGTGGAGGCGCT
>CAYRPP010000347.1:0-2082 GCA_964426115.1 uncultured Lentisphaerales bacterium
GAAGGTCAAGCAGCAGTTGCCATGTGTCGTAGTCGAAAACACATGCCGAAAGATTATTGACAACACCTGAATATTGTCCGTGAGGATTGCAGCCGGGCGCATATGACGGATCCGCGGGCCGATGCAGACCGAAAAGTCCGTTGGCTCCGGCATCGATCCAGAAATCAATCTTCTCGCCGCCCTTCGCGCATTGGAGAAAGTGATAGTGGTATTTATGACGGGCTAGTTTGGTGCGACGCATGCGCTTCACCACGAACTCCCCGTCCACGATCGTAACGCGATGCAGTTCGTCGAAACCTTCATCCCATGCGGGAGGCTCGCATTTGGCGTGTAAGGAGCGGATGACGTGCGTGGGCACGTAGGCGGCCCCCGTCCGATGCATGTTGCGGACGATGGCGTCCTCAACGGGGACGTCGAACACGTAGCCCTTGACCCGGTACCCGGCCGCCTTCGCCAGGAGAATGTACCGGGCACGGTCGTAGGCCAGCACGTTGGTGTTGTCGACCGCGAACGCCCGGCGTTCCGCGATGCACCCCTGCACGACGCTCAGTTCACGGGGACGCTTTTTCAGCGTATCCAGATTCACCCGGAAATGGGTGCCGGCCAGGTGGCGCCTGTAGAACGTCGATTTGCCGGCTGCCGGAATGCCGATCAGGAGCACGAGTTCCATGGTCATGTCCCCGTTCAAGGATCTGGTGGCGCCCTGGAGTTTCAGGCGGCTCGCTGCACCAGCCGGTCTGGGCGTGCGGGACGACGTGCGGCTTGAAGGCTGCACATTCGCGCACCAGAAGCGCAAGTACAAGCCGGTGTCATAGGCTCCGCATGGCTTGCTTCGTAGACCACGGGGGTGGTCTGGGACGGTAATGAGAAAATGCACCCAGAACTGGCCAGCGACGTTACCGAAGTAGCCCGTCGGGCCGGTCTATTGGATGATCGATGACGAGGACGAGTTAGGGCTAGAATCCAAAGTAGATGTAGATTTCAAAAAGCCCGTTGTCGCCAAAAAACAGCATGGTGCCGAGATCAAACCACCAAGCCGAATCGTACGACAACAGATTCGGCGTGCCCAGGACAGCCTGTGCGGCCTCCAGTGAACTCCCGAAGGTGATGCCCTGGAAAGTCCAGAGGGGGGAGGTTCCAAACAGGTTGTTGGCGAATATGCCATCAACGGTATCCTGGTCATCCAGGGTGTCGTTGCCGTTCGTGTCCGTGTAACACATGGAGAGGCCTTCACCATCGTAGTCGCTCCAGAGGCTGATCTCGCCGTCGTGCTCAGTCTGCCTGACCTCGGTTGGGTCACCCATGTTCGCACGGACCGCCGCGTATGAGTTACCCAATGCGACAGATCCTATAGAGTATCCCGGTTGCCATTCCAGCCCCGGATAACCAAGTATGGACCAGGTCTGCGTGCGCATGTTCACGCACCACTGCGTGTCGCCGGTGTTGCGCCAGCACCATGCGTTGCTGTCGCCGTCGTAGGCCCACTCCCCGTTCCAGTATGACCACCCATGGGCGATTCCGGACTGCGCCAGGGGTAACCATCCATGACCCGGCGGATAGGCATAGATCCACTGCGTGTTGCTTTCTGCAAACCAGTGCCAGCATCCCGACGCCGGATCGTACGCCCATGGCCAGTCCCAATACGTCCACCCCGCGGGCTGCCATGCCCGGGCCGTCAACGCCAGCGCCAGCAGCAAGACCGCCGACATCTGCCATCGCCCCGAATGCATCCGTTTCATGATTCGCTCCCTTTTCGTTGACACTCCGCATGCACACTCAACAAAACCTTCAAGACGCAGCAAATGATACACTTGAGTCCGCCTTCAGGCAAGCCCAAAAGCGAAGCATTTTTTTCCATCCACAACCCCACAGGAGAAATCCACATGACCCACAACCAGGCCGCCCGGATGATCGACGCTGCTTAATTTCAGACTGCGACTGCATTTACCAGCATTTTGGGGCATGATTCCGATTTTGAGCGATTGCGTAAAATGTTGATTTGACGGGTTATTACGCGATTGTGTAAGATTGCGCCGGATCATTTTCCACGATCTGTAATCAGCAGGTCGTCGGTTCGACCCC
>CAYRPP010000348.1:0-2069 GCA_964426115.1 uncultured Lentisphaerales bacterium
TCGACCAGTCGCCGTCGAGCTGGTGGAAGCGCACGAGGTTGACGCCGAACTTGGCAAGCCGCCGCGCGACCTTCTCGCTGTAGCTGTGCGAAGGGAAGTTGGCCACGCTGTTGAAGTTGGTGCCCCAGAAGCGCGCCTCGGTGCCGTCCTCGAAGACCATTTTTCCATCGCGGCAGCCCAGGAAGCCGTGCCGCCCCGCGGGTTTTTCGCCCGCGAAGAGGTGGCGGAGATCTATGGGGGCGTCGTCCCAGGGCAGGTTGAACATGACGGTGCGGCTGGCGGCAGTCTGCATGGCGTGGTTCCTTCCGTATTGTTCCGGGCATCGCCAACGATGCTGTTGAACGCGCATTGTACTTGTGATCGGGCGACAATGCAAACGTCCCGCGCATGGCGTGTACAGCGTGACGGGATAAGTGGCGCGGGATCTCCGAGACCGCGAGCCCGCGGCCGAAGTAGGCTTTATGCGGCAACCGGCACCTCGCGTGGCCGGTTTCCAGCATAAGGCCTACTTCAGGTTTTGTACAAAGCCTACCTCGGATGCACGCCAAAGCACCAGCCGCATGCCGGTGGAACATTGCCGCACAAAATTCTCAAGTAAATTATCGCTGTGATTGACAAAAGGCTTGCCAGGCAGGCGGAGGGAGCCGTAAGCTTACACTGTACTGATGCAGTTCTTACCGTGAAGTACGCTCAATAACACTGTCGGCCGAGGAAAGCGTACACGTTCACAGCGGAGCGGTACACGTTCCCGTACACGTTCACAGCGGAGCGGTACACGTTCCCGTACACGAGGAGGCGGATGGAACTCGACCACGAAAGACTGGATGTCTACCGCGTTGCCTTGGACTTCGCGGCCTGGGCCTACAAGGTGTGCCGGGCCCTGAAGGGTCTGGATCGACCGACGCGAGACCAACTGCTCCGGGCTTCTCAGTCCATTGCGCTGAACATTGCCGAAGGCTGCGGCAAGATTCCGGCGGCGGACCGAGGTCGCTTTCTTCAGATTGCCAGCGGATCAGCCCGGGAATGCGGTGCGATTCTGGACATTCTCGACCGGTGCGGAGTCCTCGACCGGGAGGCCGTGCGCAAGGGCAAGGATCTTCTCGTGCGGATCGTGGCCATGCTGACGCGGATGATCGAGCGTGGAAGCCAGGTTCGCGAAGGTGAAGTCGTGTACGGGTACGTGAACGAGAACGGGAACGAGGGACAATCAGGCCAACCAACGGGTGCAGGCGACTCGCAATAGCTCGCACCTGACCCCCGACGTCGGGGCATTGATGACGAAGCAGATGAAACAGAGGGAATTGGTCATCCATGGCGTCAGCCTGGTGGCGCTGGGAGTCACGGCACTGGCTCTGCATCTTGCCGGAGACATGCCACGACTGCTGCCAGCCTTCCGCCAACTTCTGTTTCCTACGCTACTGACGCTGCTTGTCGCCGCGTTCCCGATCTCGGCTTGGCAGTGCAAGGACCGGGCCCGGGACTTCCGATGCGTTCTGACAGGTTACGGCGTGGTGTTTGGTGTACTGGTGGCTGAGGCGCTCTGTGCCCGACTCGTTTTCATGGGACGAACACCTCGTGGCTTCGCTGCTCTGGCGGTCATCGGTCTGGCGTATGGTGCTCTCCAGTTGTGCATCGCTGCACTGGCGGAGAAACGACTCCTCACAGCTGCTGCTGCGCTGCTTCTGTTTGCCGCCACTGGGGTCGTTGATCTGTTCCGAGCCAACAGCCACCACGGGAGCATTCACTGGGTACTTGAGTGGACCGTATGATGGGAGCCCCAACCCCCAGTGGACATGGACCGGGATAACTGCCGCCGCATCGCTCTGGCAGTCCCCCGGACAGTAACCGGTACGTTCTGCCCCGATTATAGTGGAGCGCGAGTGGAACTGCTTGGAGAAACGGACCGAACGGAGGGGCGGAGATGGGAAACGGACCAAACGGACCAAACGGACACAACGGAGGGGGATGGAAATCCGTTTAGTCCGTTTTGTCCGTTAGTCCTGTCTGCTCTGCTCCTCCCGGATGCGCTTGCTGGTGCGGACGGCGCAGAAGGCCTTGCCGCACATCGA
>CAYRPP010000349.1:0-2068 GCA_964426115.1 uncultured Lentisphaerales bacterium
AGCATGCGAGCCCGCAGGGGTGTGGTCCGCGGCAAGACGGACTGCAAAACGGGCTGAACAATCTAGTTGCATTGTTGCGCAACAATGCTGTATAGTAGCCCGCGATGAACCCAGAAGAACTGAAAGCTCGGGCGCGGGTGATGAAGGCACTGGCCAGTCCGGTGCGGCTGAAGATCGTGGACGAGTTGAGCCGTGGCGAGCGCTGCATCTGCGAACTGCAGCCGCTGTTCCCGAAGGACAAGTCCACGCTCTCGCGTCATGTCGCGGAATTGAAGAACGTCGGCATCGTGGGCGAGCGGAGGGAAGGCGTGAGGTGCTACCTGCGGTTGCAGACGCCGTGCATCTTGAATGTATTTGACTGTGCCATGGGTGTGATTCGCGCCGAGGCGAAGCGCCAAGCGGATCTGGCCAACGGCGGAAAGGCGACTGAACCATGAGTGACGGTGACCGCCACGAGCTGAAGGCACTCGGTTGGCTGGCCGGCCTCTTTCTCGTGCTCTACTTCCTGCCGGTCGAGGCGGCACGGTTCCAGGGCGCGGTCATCGAGGCGTTCAAACTGGCCAAGTGGTACGCGCGGGAGCACGTGTTGCTGTGCCTCGTCCCGGCTTTCTTCATCGCCGGAGCCATCGGCGTATTCGTCAGTCAGAACGCCGTGATGAAGTACTTCGGGCCTAAGGCCTCGAAGTGGCTCTCCTATTCAGTCGCTTCGGTCTCCGGAACCATCCTCGCCGTCTGCTCCTGCACGGTGCTTCCCCTGTTTGGCGGCATCTACATGCGCGGTGCCGGTCTTGGCCCAGCCGTCGCGTTCCTCTACTCCGGCCCGGCGATCAATGTGCTGGCCATCGTCCTGACGGCCCGTGTCCTGGGCTGGCAACTGGGCCTCGCCCGGGCCATTGGCGCGGTCGTGTTCAGCGTCGTCATTGGTCTGCTCATGCATCTTCTCTTCCTCAAGGAGGAACGCGAGAAGGCGGCCAGGGCACAGGATGTCTTTCTCGGCGACGACGAGAAGGGCAACCGTCCCCTGTGGCAAGTGGCGCTGTATTTCCTCTCGATGGTCGGCATCCTGGTGTTTGCCAACTGGGGCAAACCAATGGAACAGGAGGGCGTCTGGTATGCGGTCTACCATGCCAAATGGGTCGTCACAGCGCTTTTCGCGGTGCTCATGGGGGCTTGCCTGTGGCGATTCTTCAAGGTGCGGCTGGCCTGGATTGCCTTGGCGGCCATTCCATCGCTGATTCTTGCCATCGCGCTTCCGGGGTATCCGGTGGCCGCCTTTGCGGCCGCATCGGCCGGGTTAGCCGGCCTGACGTTCCTCGGCGGGGCGGAACTGAAGGACTGGCGGGACCAGACGTGGGGATTCGGGAAGCAAATCACGCCCCTGCTGATGGGCGGCGTGCTGGCAGCCGGTTTCTTTCTCGGCAGCCCGGACGCGACCGACGCCGGGATCGTGCCCAACATTTGGATTCGGGCTCTCGTCGGCGATTCGCCATCGTCCCTGTTGACGCTCCTGGGTCGCGACGGGGCTGACATGCCGGGATGGTTAAGCGCCGTCTGGCCGGTCTGGACCAACTTCTTTGCCTCGCTGACGGGGGCGCTGATGTATTTCGCGACCTTAACGGAAGTCCCGATCCTGCGGGGTCTCATCGACAGCGGGATGGGCCAGGGCCCGGCACTGGCGCTCCTGCTGGCCGGACCGGCGCTTTCGCTGCCGAGCATGCTGGTGATTAACTCTATTCTGGGCCCCAGGAAGACTCTGACCTTCGTCGGGCTCGTGGTCATCATGGCGACCGTCACGGGGATCGTGTTCGGCGCCATCGTCAACTGAAGGGAGCCTGACATGAGACGAATCCAGGTGCTGGGCACGGGTTGCCCGAAATGCAAGATGCTGACAGCGAACGCCGAGGCGGCGGTCAAGGCGCTCGGCGTCGAGGCCACGGTGGAAAAGGTCGAGAAACTGGCCGAGATCATGAAGTTCGGGGTCATGATGACCCCGGCCCTCGTAGTGGACGGGCAGGTCAAGAGCGCAGGCAAGGTGTTGAGCGCGGATGACATAAGGAAGTTTCTGGAG
>CAYRPP010000350.1:0-2067 GCA_964426115.1 uncultured Lentisphaerales bacterium
CATGCAGGGCGCCTCGTTCTGCCAGACCCAGGCCAGCCCCTCCTCGAGACCCACACCCTCCAGCGCGGCAGCGTGCGTCGGCGGGACGGAGTGCAGGTCCGTGTGCGTGCCGATCTCGTGGCGCGCCAGCGCCGCCAGGATGTCGTGCCGCTCCTCCCGCAGCAGCAGCCGCACCACCTCGCCGACCATCTGGAACGATCCGCGCCAGCCGCGGGCCGAGAGCTCGTCCGCCCACCACCCTGCGGCGTCTAGCGCCTCCGGCGTGGCGAAATCCTCGGTGTCGAACGATATTACAAGATCCATACCCATCGCTCACAATGGCAGATTCCAGTCCCGGACCGCGCCGGCATACGCCTCGCGCAACGGCGCCAGGCGGGTGTGCAGGTACTCGTCGATCCACATCGTCTCCACCCGCCCGGCGAGGGCGCGGCGCACTTTCTCCTCGGCCTCGCTACCGCTCCTCATGATGTTTCCCGCATAGCGCAGCGTCGGCAGTGCCAGCGCCGCATGGCCGCGCGGCGCGAAGCGAGTGTGAAGCGCGTAAAGCTCCAGCAGATTCCGGCACTCCTCCCATCCGTTCCGGCGCACGGCGGCCAGCAGACGCATGGCCTCACGGCACTCGCGGAAACGGGCGCCTTCGCCGATCGCATCAAGCGCGGCCGCGGCGGCCGCGGCCCCGCCGGCCAGCGGCTGGCCGTCGTGCAGCAGGACGCCGACGGCGACGAGCGCGTCGAGCGCGGACTCCAGCGTCTCGCAAGGCGCCGATAACGTGCTGTAGCGCCCCCAGCCGGTGGCGACGAGCCCCTTCATGCCGAACCGCTGCGCGACCTCCACCCAGGCCGCCGCGTTGGCCTGGCGGCGCTCGATGTCGGGCAGGTCCGCGCTCATCCCGTCGGCGCCCTTGAAGGACGTCGCGCCCCAGAGGGCGAGGCCGAGATCGCGGAAGCGGCGGATGTGCCGTGAATTGAAATGGTGGGGCGTGGTGTCGGGGTGCCCGTTGTAGCCCCAGACCATCAGGTCGCAGCGCGGCGCCAGCGCGCGCAGGGCGTCGTCGTCCCACTCGACCATCATGTCGTGCCAGAGAACCGGGCGCACGCCGCGGGCGTTTAACCGGTCGAGTATCGGTCCGACATGCTGCAGGTAGAGCGCCCCCTTGCCGTGCGCCGCGATATAGGCGGCGGTGCCGGGATGCGTGCCGAGGCGGCGTGCCTCGTCGCCGCCCAGGTGAAAATAGCGTGTCTCCGGCAACAGACGGAGCACGTCGTCGACCATGTTCTCAACCAGTTCCCGGGCGCCGGGCGCCATCGGATTCAGGGTCGTGGGATCGTCCTCCGCCTCGCGCAGGCGCTCGGCGCCCGGCACGCCGAGCGGCGTCTCCATGTGCCCCAGGCACTGCACAAGGGGGATCACCTCCAGGCCATGCTCCCGCGCCGCCGCCGCGAAACGGCGCACCGTTTCGGGCGCATAGGCGGTGGGACTGCGGAAGCGGACGTCGGTGGTCCACGGAAACGCATCCTCCCACTCGACCAGCACGACGTTGTAGCGTGCCGCCGCGAGCAGCGCAGGAAGCTCCAACAGCCGCACCGATGTCGGTGGCATACCCTTGAGGTCGAGATGCGCGCCGCGCAGGGGCACGACCGGAGCGGACATCTGAAAGAGTGTCTGCATGGCTGTTTGAGTTGGTGTCATGTCTCACCTATGACAGGAATGGAGAGTCTGGCTTCTGCAAGGCCGGGGGTTTCGGCGCAAACCTCGATAGTTCCCGTTGTGGTTCCAGCGCGCACCATGCACAGGCAGCATATTCGAGATCCCCGCCGTCGGCGCGGAGCGCGCCGCCAAAATAGGGCGTCAGCCGGATCGCCGTAGGTGTCCCTGATGTGCGGACAACGGCCTCGGCGACCGCCTTCCCGTCGGCGCGTCCGACGGCCTTCAACTCGCCGGGGACAAACCCGACCCGCCAGACGTATCCGTCGGCCGCGGCGCGCGTTCCCATGGAAGTGCCGTTCATAATGAGTTCAACCGCCGGGCAATTCGAAATCACCCGGACATCGACCGCGTCGCCGGGGT
>CAYRPP010000351.1:0-2055 GCA_964426115.1 uncultured Lentisphaerales bacterium
CGACCAGCATGTGGATCACGTTCTCGTTGGGCTGGCTGGCCTGCAGGATCTCCGCGACCACGCCGACGCGGTACATCTCCTCGGCCGGCGCCTGCGGGGCCGGCTCGGCGTCCGGCGGCCCCTCCTTGCGCAGCACCACGGCGACATACTTCTGCTTGGCCTTGAAGCGCTCCGCCAGCAGCGTGACCAGCTCGGGGTTGTCTATGACCACGGGCGCCGTCAGACGCGGGAACATCGGCCGCCCGACCACGGGGATGACCGGCAGCTCCTCGGGATAGATGTCGCGCGCCAGCACCAGGGCCGGCGCGGCACCCCCGGCCGGCTCCGGCTCCGCAACCGCCCCGCTGACGACTTCGACCGTTTCGGCCGCTGGTGTCTTCTTTCTCGATGCCATGCCTTATGATCCTCGCGCCGGGTGAAGCCCGCCGCCTACGCGCGGTCCGATTCACAGAACGCCAGTTTGATGGTGCAAGGAAGGGCGCCGCGTGTCAAGCAGAACAAAGCCACGGGGGCTCCAACGCTACCGCACTGTGGCCGACAAGGTGTCGAAGTCCTCGCGCGTGCCGACCATCTGCACGCCCACAACGCGCGCGCCCTCCCGGACCACGGAGCGGTAGCGGAAGGGATCCTGGCCGTTGTCCAGACGCTCCTCCGCCAGGTTGCCGTCAGCCGGCCGGCCGATCGCGTAGAGCTCGATCTCGGGACTCTTGAAGAAGACCGGATAGGGCTGGACCTGAAGGGGTTGCAGCGGCTGCCCGTCCGTGGCGGCAACGGCATTGGATCCCGCCAGCCTGCCCTGGACCGCGGCGTTGCGCGCGGAACACTGCACCTGGCCTCCGATCTGCGCGACATCCCCGGCGGCGAAGATCCCCGCGTCCCCGGTCTGCAGGCAGGCGTCGACACAGATGCCGCGCACCGTGTCGATGCCCGCGTCGCGGGCCAGGCTCACCCGGGGCGCTGCTCCCGTCGCAAAGAGCGCCATGTCGGCCTCCAGTAGTGCGCCATCTGCCAACTGGAGTGCGATACCCCCCCTCTGCCCCGCGACCCCGAACACGCGGGTTCCAGTCAGAATCCGCAGTCCGAGACGCTCCAGTGTATTGCGGATGACGGCCGCGGCCGCCGCGCCGAACTGCTGCGGCATCATGCGCGGCAGGCTCTCGATCACGGTCACCCGCATTCCGGCCTCGCGGCCGCGCAACGCCGCCTCGAGCCCGAGGATGCCGCCGCCGATCACGACCAGATGCCGGCCGGGTTCGACGAACCCGCGAATCCGGAGCGCATCGTCCAGGCACCACAAGGTGAAGCATGGCAACCCGTCCACCAGTCCCTCGACGGGCGGCAGCCGCGGAACCGAACCGCAGGCGAGCACCAGCGCGTCAAAATCCTCGCACCCCGCCCCCGACACCACCCGCCGCGCACGGGGCTCGACCGCGGTCACGGCGGCATCGAGCCGCAGCCCGATGCCGCGCGCATCGTACCACTCCAGCGGATGCATGGCGATGGTCCAGGGCTCCAGTTGTCCAAAGGCCACTCCCGGCAGGCGCGGCCGGTAATAGGGCAGCACGGACTCGTCGGAAAAGAGGACGACCTCCGCCCCCGCCTGCCGCGCACTGGCCGCCGCCTCGACGCCCGCGTGTCCCGCTCCTATCACTGCGATCTTCATGCAGCCTATCTTAGCAGAACAGGTGTTGCGGCGGCCACCCTGACAAAGACTGGAAATGACTGGCAATCACCGCAGACCGGGACGCGCAGTAGGTTTTCCGGGGCGATCATTTTCCATCCCCGGCAGCGCGCGCAGCTTCAGGATCCAGCCGACCATCTCGCGGCGCGCATCGTCGAGGTCGGCCCGCTCCGCGTCCAGCAGTTCCAGCCACGCCAGGGCCCGCTTTCCGGCCTCGCCGGAATCGAGTGTGGCGGAACGGACCGCCCGCTCCGCAAGCTGCTTCAGGAGTGTGGCATAGCGGATGTCGTCGATGCCCTCCCGAAAACCCTCCCAGGCAATGGTGTCGATCACCCCGTCGCGGGTCGGGTAGACCATGCAGAAGTTGCGGTAGC
>CAYRPP010000352.1:0-2054 GCA_964426115.1 uncultured Lentisphaerales bacterium
CCAGCAGGCTGTCGCCCTTGCGCAGCCAGGCCGGTGTGACCCAGACGCTCTCGGGGTAGCGGTTGACGATGTCGTCGAAGACCAGGATGGCCTCCTCGAAGCGCGCCATCTCGCAGAGCGCGTCGCCCTGCAGGTAGCGCGCCTCGGCCAGGCGCCCGCTCTCCGGGTAGTCGCGCGCCAGCCGCGAGAGCATCGCGATGCCCGCCGGAAACTCGGCGCGCCGCACGGCCGCGCGCGCCGCCAGGATCAGCGCCGCGTCGGCTAGGGCGTGCCGCGGCCAGCGCTCCGCGAAGGCCGCGAAGCGCTGCTGCGCCTCCTCGTAGGCCTTGCGATTGTAGGCATACTGCGCCAGCCAGAGCGCCGCCTCAGGCAGCCGCGGCGACGCCGCATGCATATCCGGGAACGCCTCGCCCAGCCGGGCGGCCTCCTCGTCCCTTCCGGCGCCGTAGAGCGCGAGCATCTGCAGATAGGCGGCCTCGTCGGCCAGCGCCGGCGCGGTCTCGCGCACGCGCGCCAGATCCTTCGCGGCGGCCTCGAACTGGTAGCTGCGGTAGTGCGTGCGCCCCCGGCCCAGCAGGGCCGTAGCGCGCTGCAGGGCGTTGGTCGCCTCGTCGATGACCCGGCTGTAGGTGGCCAGCGCGTCGCCCACGGCCTCGCGGCGCTCGTAGAGCAGCGCCAGGCGCAACCGGGCCTCGGCCGCGTACCCCGGCGCATCCGACGCCGCCAGCCGCGCGAAGGCCGCCTCGGCGGCCTCGGCCCGCCCCAGGCGCTCGAGGGCGTCGGCGGCCATGAAGGCGGCCGGCGCCGTGCGCGCGGGATCTCCGTCCATGCCGGCCACCTGTGTGTAGAGACCGGCAGCCTGCTCGTAACGTCGGTCGGCATGGCAGGCGTCGGCGGCCTTGAGCATGCACTCGGCCTGTTCCATGGAATTGGACGTGGCCTGCGCCGCCTTCTGGAAAAATGTGGCCGCCTCCGCGTAGTTGCCCAGCCGCAGCAGAGCCAGCGCCAGGCCCCGCAAGGCCTGGAAGGCATGGTCGGCCTCGCCGTAGGTCTCGAGGTAGATGCGGTACTCCGCGACCGCCTGCGTGTTGGATCCCGCCGCCAGCCAGCCGTCCGCGAGGGCCTTTTGCGCTTCGGCGGAGCCGGGAGCGCCCGGCTGCTCGCGGATGCAGCGTTTCAGCAGCTCGGCCCCCTCGGGCACCAGGCCGGGAAAGGCGACCAGGATGCGCCCGTAGCGCAGGGCGAGACGCCAGGCGTGGCGCGGGGAGACGCCTCGCTCCAGCGCCTTGAAGCCGGCCTGCCGCACGGTATTCGTCAGGCCCCGCCCCGCCGCGAGGTCGGCCAGCTCGATCCATGCCTCGGCGCGGCTGTCGGGCGGTGTGGCCGGATCGTCAGCCAGCCGGCGCAGCAGCACCTCGGCCTCGGCTGATTGTCCGTGCGACCGCAGGAGCTGCGCCTGCAGCAGGCTGCCCAGCGACACGGACGCCAGGGGCAGGTTTGTCGTGGCCAGCTCCGCCTGCCGCCGCAGCAGCGCCTCGCACGCGGCCGCGTCCCCCGCGGCCAGCTCGGCCTGCGCCCATTCGAGCAGATTCTCCGCGCGGATCACGAGGTTCGTCGTCCGCCGGTCCACCTCACCGAATGTCGCGCGCGCGCCGGCCGCGTCGCCCACGGCCATCCGGGCGCGGGCTGTCAGCCGCCGCAGGCCGGTCGCGTACGGCTCGCGCAGCTTGTCAAGCGGGAGACTGCGGGCCTGCTCCAGGAGATCCTGCGCGCGCCCCAAGTCGAGCAGCGCCCGCGCCTTCCAGAAGTCGAAGACGCCCTCCGCGCTCCCCGCGGTGACAACCTCCGGGTGGGAGGATAGGATGTGCAGCACGTCGACGGGACGCTCCTGCAGGGCCAGCGCCTGGCAAAGCCAGGCCAGGGCCGGCGCCGACTCCGCCGGCGGCCGCGCGCGATTCTGGACGAGGTAGCGTGTCAGGTGGCGTTCCGCCACGTCGTAGAGGCCGTCCGCCATCGCCGTTTGCGCAGTCGTAAGCTCGTCCGCCGGCGCGGCC
>CAYRPP010000353.1:0-2042 GCA_964426115.1 uncultured Lentisphaerales bacterium
CCGTCGTTGGTGTGTTTATGCTTTGCCATGCGCGTCCTCGGTATGTTGAGCTTGGTCACTCGGCCACTGACCAAGCTGGCCGGTGGCCAATTTGAACTGGGTCACAAACGGTCCCCCGGTCCGCGGCTCCAGCCGGGGCAGGATCGGAGTTGAGTTGTGCGGTAGCTGTTTCACTTCGCATTCTCCTTCTCAGAGGACAAAAGTCGAAGCCCTTCTGCTGTGAGCCGATATTTCTGCATGCGGCTGTTGGGGGTTTCGGGAATGGTTCGTTCGATGATTCCCACCTGGAGCAAGCGGTTGATTTGCTTATTCAGCTCTCCTGAAACGGTCTTATGCCCCAGACGCTTTGCCAGCCCCGCTTTGCCGGAAGGTGTATCCGAAAGGAGAAGGGCGACTCTAGCCGCCAGCCGCGACTCTAGCCGCGACTCTAGCCGCGACTCTAGCCGCGACTCTAGCTGCTCTACTCGTTCGGCAGCTTGCCCGGTGACATGATCAGTGACATGATCGGTGACATGATCGGCATCGTGGGTCTTGCCTTTGGGAGCCAGGCCGAACATGGCCTTCACCAGGTCCGACGCCATGTCCACCTCTTTATCCAGTTCCGGGATGAACAGCTCGAAGGCTTTTTCGGCCCGGTCGTTCTTGTAGGCGGGCGATGGATGGCCGAGCTTCCGCCACGCCTCGCGCATCATGCGCAGGCCGGTGCCTGCCTGTTCGCACATGGCGATACGCCGCATGGCCATCGCGATGGAGGGATTGCGCACCTCTTTCTCGCCGGGCTCCCAGAGGCGGGAGTCGTCGCCGAACACGTCGCCGGGATTCCAGAGCTGAATGCCGTCGCGGAAAAACTTGATGACGGCCTTGCGGGAGTGGTCGCCGTAGTCCTGGTGGATCAGCAGGTTGACCGCCGCCTCGCGGAAGACCCGGAAGCCGGGCGGATCGTCGCGTCGGCCAAGCGTCACGGGATCAATGTCCCGGAACGGCTTGGGCATGAAGAACCGGTACTTGGAGACCAGTTGTTCCCAGGCCTGGATGATGTTGTCTTCGCAAACAATCCGGTCAATCCATCGCGTCTCGGGCAAGGCGTCGCCCGTGGAATACCCAAGAAACTGGACATCCAGCGTCGGCCGGGGAATAAGCTGATGCACGGCCAGTGACGAGCCGAAGAGCATGATGGCGGCACGGGTGGGGAGGAACCGCCTGCCATCCTTCAGGAGGAAGCCCCAGTGGTATAGGAAGTCCCGGTCGGACTGTTCGGTGTCGAGTCCGGTGTTGGCCTGCTGAAAGCGATTCCGATACCACTTCAGACTGCCGGAATGGAAGGCGTCCTTGAGCGAAACCCGTTCGAACGGCTGGCCGTCCCAGCGGTCGGACGTGGCGTCGCGCAGCATGCGCTCGATGTCCTGCATCTGGGCCCGATAGTCGCCGCCGCCCTTTCGCAGGAAGGTGCGGCGGATGTCGCCGTCGAGGTAGACGGGTTTGCGAGTGCGCTGGTTCTCGACGATGTTAAAGGTCAGTACCGTCTTGCCACCGATGTCAAACCTCCGCTCCGTTACGGCCACGTCGTGGTTGATCTTGGCATCCGCGTGCAGAACAGAAAGGAAGTCGTTTTGAACCTTGTCCGGCTTTTCGACGCCGGTGATCTCGTAGGCATCCCCGCGCTGGCCGACGCCGAACACGAGGCGACCGCCGTGGGTGTTGGCGAAGGCGGAAACGGTCTCAAAGGCGGACTTCGGAACATCCGTGCGAGCCTCCTTGAACTCGACGTCATTCCATTCGCCCGCCTTGAGCAGTTTTTTCAGTTCGGCGATCTTCATCTGTGGTTCCTACTCCAACACGATGCGGACCTTGCCGGGCTCCTTGCCCCTTGTGAGCTGGTCCAGGTACTCTTCGAATCGCTTCTTCATCTCTGCGGGAGTCGCCGGGGAACCGCCCGCGAGAATCGCGGCACGAAGGTCGTCCATCTTGATCGACACCTTGGTCAGCCCCGACAACGCCTCCTTCATCGCCTGGATGAAGTCCTGCGTCAGATCGTCCGGCAG
>CAYRPP010000354.1:0-2026 GCA_964426115.1 uncultured Lentisphaerales bacterium
AGGCCGCCGGCGGTCAGGATCGCGGCGCGGCTCCAGGCCGGGTCGTGGAAGATGTTCGCGTGCGGCCCGGAGACCTCGAAGCTCGGGAACGGCGTCTTCTTCTCGGCGCACTGCTTCAGGATGCCGATGTCGTTGGTCAGCAGCAGCCGCGCGTCCTCGTCGATGAAGATGGGGTTACGGATCGGCGAGGGGATCTTGCAGGGGCCAAGCCGCTCGATCTCGAAATCGTATTCGGCCGGGTTCTGCACGACTTTGTCGAAAATGCACATGGATCGGTCCTTGTATTACGCATTATGACGAAGCCCGCCACGCAAGTCAATGTGGCTGTCAATGTGGCTGTCGTTGTCTCATCAAATGGGTTTGCATGCTCCGGCGCCGCCCCGCTAGAATGAGCGGCATGCCGACGGACAGCGCCCTCCCATCCGGACCGCCCGCAACCGTGGTGGTGATTCCGCACTTCGACCGCTTGGCCGACACGGCGGCCTGCTGCCGCTCCCTGGCCGGGCAGACCCTGCCGCCACGCGCCATTCTCGTGATCGACAACGGCTCGCGCGCCCACACGCCGGCCGAGTTGGCCGCCGCCTGTCCTAACGCCACGGTCATCCGGCTCGAGGCCAACGCCGGTTTTGCCGGCGCCGTCAATCTCGGCATCCGCCGGGCGCTGGAGATCCCCGTGATCGGATTCGTCTGGATCCTGAACAACGACACCCTATGCCCGCCCGACGCGCTGGCCGGGCTGCAGGAGGCCATGTCGCACGACCCGCAGACCGGCCTGGCCGCCACGCCGCTGATCGAGAACCACGGCGGACGCCGCCGCCAGGTCGCTCCCGGCAAGCGGCTGCTGCGCCCGTGGCTCGTTCCGCTGCCGGTGCGGCCGGGCCGCGCGCCCGACTACCTCTCCGGCGCCAGCCTGCTCGTGCGCCGCGCGCTGCTGGAGACCATCGGACTCCTCGACGATGGGTTCTTCTTCTTCTTCGAGGACGCGGATCTCAGCCTGCGCGCGCGCGCGCGCGGCTGGCGCCTGGCGGTCTCCGGCACGGCGGTCGAGCACACCGGCTCGGCGACCATCGGCGCCCTGGGCGAACAGCAGGCACGCCACTACCGCGCCGGACATGTGCGGCTGCTGCGTCGACACAGCCGGCATCCGCTGGCCGCCGCGCTGCCGCCCTTCTGCTTCCGGCTGCTGGCCGACGCTCTGCGGTGCCGCCGCGCCGCCCTGCGCGGCACGCTGGCGGGATGGCGCGAGGGCTGGCGCCAGCGCGTCGATGCGCCGCCGCCCTGAGCCGCCGTCACGCGGGCGTCGCGCGCATCTCCATGTCCAGGTCGGCCAGGCCGAAGAAGCGCCGCTCGGGACCGACATGCAGGTGGATCGCGTCGTAGCGCCGGTCATGCGGCACGATCGTCTCGCCCTGGCGCCCGGCGATCCCCAGCGAGATGAAATAGTCGCCGGGCGCCAGGCGGCAGGCGAACGCGATCTCGCCGATCATGGCCTGGCCCGCGCGGCAGACAGTCCGCAGCGCCTCGACTTCCAGCGTCTCGGAGTTGGCCCCGTAGACGGTGATGCCTTCCTTGGTCTTGATGGTGACGCCCAGGATGGGACGGAAGATGTCGGATTGGAAACGGAATGAGACGCCCAGGCGCAGCGGCTGGCCGCTGGCCACCACCGCCGGATAGTCCACGCCTTCCGCCGCGAGATGGTAGTCCAGGATCGTCGCCAGGCCGTCGCCCCAGCGGTATTCATGGGGATTGTAGCCCGCATGCCGGGAGAAGCAGTCGGCCTCGAGGCTGAGCGGCAGGTCGCGGAGCGGCACCGTCGCCGCCGCCGGCTCCGTCCGCGGCACGCCGGCGACCGCGCGCTCGCGCCCGAACAGCAGATCCATGTAGCGGTTGGCCACATGCCGCGGCTCCCCGGCCTCGACAACGGCGCCCGCATCGAGCAGGAGGGCGCGCGTGCAGTGGGTCACGATCTGGTCGCTGCTGTGGGTCACGAGCAGAATGCTGGTGCCGTCCGCCTTCAGCCGGGCGA
>CAYRPP010000355.1:0-2018 GCA_964426115.1 uncultured Lentisphaerales bacterium
GGCGACGTGGCGGTTGCCGTACTCGTTCGGGTGGTTGCGGTCAAGCCAGCAGCAGCGGCGGCCGACGATGCGCTCCTGGATGTTGGCGACATGCGGCGCCCCGCAGCGGGCGGCGACCCCGGCCTCGATCACACGATAGCGCTCCGAGCGCGCATCGGCGCCGTAGGTTTTGGGCGCGCGTCGGCCCGTCTCGTTGATCCAGGGACCGAAGACGCCGAGGACGACGGGCTGTGCGCCGGCCGCCCGCACCCGCCGCAGGAGCTGCTCCAGGTCGGCGGCCCAGGCTTCGCAGGGGCGCTCGTCGCGCCACCAGTCGTTGGCGCCATACTCGACGAGGACGATGTCCGGGTGCTCGGCGAGCACATCGGCATCGAGGCGCCCCAGGGCCTCGGCGAATGTCTCGCCGCCGTTGCCCCGGTTGAGGAACTGGTGCCCGGGGAAACGGTCCTGCAGGATGTCGCTGAAACGACCCTGCTCCCCACCGCACGAGGTAAGGCTGTCGCCGAAGCAGACGATCTTCATGATGTTCCCGCCCGCACCGCGGACGGCGCGGGCGGTGAACGGGTGCTAGAAGTTGCTGGCCAGCGAGAACGAGATGATCGTCGTGTCGCCGTTCGTGAATTCTGTCGGGAAGACGCCTTCCGCGGGGCGCGGAGCGATGTCGACGTCCTTGAGCATCAGGTAGGCGAAGGCCACGCCGAGCTTCCAGTTGCCGCCCAGCGCGTAGCTGGCGCCGAGGCTCAGGATGTGGCGGTCGCCGGGAGGCAGCAGGTAGTCGGCATGCGCGCCGGGGATCGGGTCGGTGTCGAAGACGTAGCCGCCCTGCAGCGCCAGCTTGGCGTTCATCTGGTACTCCGTGCCGAAGCCGAAGCGCCAGACGTCGTTCCAGTCCTTGATCGAGGTGCTGGACGTCGTGCCCAGGAGGGCCGGGCTGTCGAAGTTCATCGTCAGCTTGTCGTAGGAGCTCCAGCTTGTGTAGGTGGCGACGGCGCCGACGTTCCACTTGTCGATGCCCGTGTAGTTGAGGCCGGCGGAGTAGCTGGCCGGCAGGGCGATCTCGCCCTCGGCGCCGACGCTGTAGGGGCCGACCGAGGCGTCGCCCTCGACCTCCTGCTTGACCTCCGAACGGTAGACCAGGCCCAGGGCCAGGTCGCCGGGCAGCTTGAGGGAGAGCGCGGCGGTGCCGCCGAAGCCGATCGAGTCGCCCTCGATCTCCAGCAGGGCCGGCACGTTCGGGAGGGCGCGCTTCAGCTCGATGTCGAAATACATGACCTGCAGGCCGGCGGCAAGCGAGAGGCTGTCGCTCAACTTGTAGGCGGCCGTGGGGGTCACGTCGAAGGTCGTGATCTGCGTCTCGACGCTATTGTAGCGTCCGGGCCAGTCCGCGTCGTGCTCGACGCCGAGACCGTAGGGGGAGTAGAGGCCGAGACCGAGCCAGAGCTCGTCGTTCATCTGCCGCGTGTAGTAGGCGAAGGGCGGCGGGAACCACTTGTCGTCCGGCGAGGTGGAAACCTTGCCAGCCGGCGTGGTGACCTCGATGTCCATGGCCGGGTTGATCAGGGCCAGGCCGACGTTAAGCGACGATCCCGGCAGCGCCGTCATGCCCGCAGGGTTGTCGTAGATCGTCTCGGCGCCGGTGGCGGAGCCCAGGGTGGCCCCTCCCAGCGCGATGCCGCGCGAACTGGTCTCGTAGAGCGCGAAGCCCGCCGCCATGGCGCCGCCGGCCCCGAGCATGACTGCCAGGGCGCAGACCCGCCCGGCGTGGTGTCGCATGTTGCTGATCAGCATTGCTGCATCTCCTGTCGCGGTTTGGCTGTGAACTAGGCGGACAAGATCACGTTGGACTTCGCCGCCGGACTTCAAACAACGGAAGACTGCCTCCTTCGCGGGTGGCCACCTTCCGTCCGTTGTTTTGCAGTTTGGCAAAAAGCGTGCGTGGGGACAAGGGTAATGTAACGCGGGTAAGTAATCGGCTAGCCACAGGGGGGCGCGCGGGGGGCGCATGGAGGAGCGGGCGG
>CAYRPP010000356.1:0-2010 GCA_964426115.1 uncultured Lentisphaerales bacterium
CGCGGTCACGGAGCTGTTGGTCCCGCCCGAGGCCTCGCCGAGAGACCAGCGGTAGGTGTGCCAGCCCGAGGCCGTCAGTGTCACCGTCTGGCCCACCCCCAGGCGGACATAGTCGGGCGAGATCGAGACCGATACCTCCTCGGTCGACTCGCACCCCGCCGACCCCAGCATGGCGGCCAGCAGGGGGAGGGCGGCCAGCAAGGCCGCGGCCGCGTAGTTTCTCTTTTTCATGGTGGAAGGTAATGGTATAGTGTACGTCCGAACCCTGTCAAGGGCAGCTATTCCCAAGGGATCTTGTGGCGATCAAATTGAGAATTGCTGGCCAGAAGTCCACGGGAGCGATTTCCATGTCAAGAACGCCTGTCAGACTGTTGCCGGGGCTAAAGCCCCTGGTTGGCTTCTGCCAGCAGGGATGGCTGATGGTTTCCCCGCGCAGGCCAATCTGGAAATCAGGAAAGCCGGAAGGGACGTGTTGGACTCAGGCTCTTCCTGATTTCCTGTTTTCCAGATTCAAGAAGAACGGGGAAGCGCGCCTCAATCACCCGATCCTGAAATCGGCGTGCCTCCTGCTGGCACTGGCGACGGCCCTGCGCGCGGCCGCCGCGACGAATGCACCGGCGCCGCTGGTGCTGGACGGCCTCGCCGCCGAGGTCGGCGGGGCGCGCATCACCATCGCCGAGACGATGGAGCTGGCGCGCGAGCTGGCGGCGGCGCGCAAGCAACCGGCCGCCGACGCGGCCGGAGTGCTGCGGGCGCTCTATGCCGAGGCGCAGGAGCAGCTCGTGGCGCGCCAGCTTGTCCTGCAGGCCTACGCGGCACAGGAGCAGAAGCTGCCCGCCTGGGCCGTTGAACGCCGTGTCGAGAGCGTCATCGACGAGCGTTTCGGCGGCGACCGCTCGCGGCTGATCTCGATGCTCAACCAGCAGGGACTCGGCTACGACGCCTGGCGCAAGCGACTGGAGGAGGAGATGGTGATCGCCACGATGCACCAGCAGTTTGTCGATCAGCACGTCGCCGTCGCGCCCGCCGAGATCCGCGCCTTCTACGCCACCAACGCCGCGGCCTTCGCCGTGGAGGGCCCCGTGCGCGCGGGGCTGATCCTGCTGGCGCGGCAGGAAGGCGAGTCGGCGGCGGCGGCGCTCGGACGCGCCCGCGAGGTGCTTGGACGCCTGCGCGCTGGTCAGGATTTCCGCGCCGTCGCCCGCTCGGTCTCGACGGAGTCGCATGCGCGGCAGGGCGGCGACTGGGGCTATGTCGATCCCGCCGAGGTTTTCCGCAAGGAGCTCGCCGACGCGCTGGCCGGCCTGAAGATTGGCGAGGTCAGCGAACCGCTCGAGACCGAGACCGGCATCTACCTCGTTACGAAGTTCGACGAGCGGACCGACCGCGTCATGCCGCTGGAGGCCGCCTGGCCGGAGATCGAGGCGTACCTGCGCCGCGTGCAGGCCGAGGCGCGCCGCGCCGCCTGGATCGAGAGCCTTAAGAGCAGGACCACCGTGCGCTGCTTCCCGCTGCCCTGAGCCATGGATGCTACCCGCCCCTCCGAAGTCAAGGCCTGGTGCCTCGCGCGCGGGTTCCACCCGAACCGCACGCTGGGCCAGAATTTTCTCGTCGACCGCCACATCCTCGATGCCATCGTATCCGCCGCCGCGCTGCCGTCCGGCGCCGCCGTGCTGGAGGTCGGTCCCGGGCTCGGCGCCGTGACGCAGGCGCTGCTGGACGCGTCGGCGTGCGTGACGGCGGTTGAGAAGGACCACCGCCTGGCGGCCTGGCTGCGCGAGGCACTTGGCGCGGAGCCGCGCTTCACGCTGATCGAGGGCGACATGCTGGAGGTGCCGCTCGACGGGTTGCTGACCGATTCCGCCGCCGCCGGCCGCCCGCGCTTCGACGCCTGCGTCTCCAACCTGCCCTATGCCTCGGGCACGCGCATCCTGCTGGAGCTGTGCCGCCATTCCCTCTGCCCCGGCACGCTGGTGGTCACGGTACAGCGCGAGGTGGCCGAGCGGCTGG
>CAYRPP010000357.1:0-2008 GCA_964426115.1 uncultured Lentisphaerales bacterium
AGGAGCGCCAGTCCAGCAGGGCCTTCAGCGCAAAGCCGCTGCCCATGCAACTCGTTTCGGACCTGCTCTGGGCCGCCTTTGGCGTCAACCGGCCCGATTCGGCCAAGCGCACGGCGCCTTCGGCCCGCAACTGGCAGGAGATCGACGTCTACGTGGTCATGGCCGAAGGCGCGTATCGGTACGACGCCAAGGCCAACACCCTGCAAGCGGTCGCGAAGGGCGATCTCCGCGGGCCAACCGGCATGCAGCCGTTCGTGGCGTCGGCCCCGATCAACCTGGTGTTTGTGGCGGACACGGCCAGAATGAAGGGGGCCTCGGCCGGGGACCTGGCGATGTACTATGGCGCCGACGCCGCGTTCATCAGCCAGAACGTCTACCTGTTCTGCGCCTCGGAAGGGTTGGGAACGGTGGTGCGCGGCATGGTTGACCGCCAGGCGCTGGCCGCAGCCCTCAAGCTGCCGGATTCGCACCGGGTCGTCTTCGCGCAGACGGTTGGTTATCCGCTGGAAGGAAAGGAAGTCCAATGAACAAGTTGAACCCGATCCCTGCCGACCGTCTGTTGCTGCGCCCTCACCACCTCTGGGCAGAACAGTGGCTGCTGCTGACCGCCGGGGATTTCGCGGCGGGGGCGTTCAACACCATGGCCGTCGGCTGGGGGAGTTTCGGCACGATGTGGGGAAAACCGTTTGCCCAGGTCGTCGTGCGGCCGGGCCGGCATACCCGTATCTTCATGGACCAGTACGACACATTCACGCTCTGCGCCTTCCCCGAACGCTACCGGCCGGCCGTCAAGTTGCTGGGCACGAAGTCGGGACGGGATGGGGACAAGATCGGCGAGTCGGGACTCACGCCCGTGGCCGCGTCGCGGGTCGCCGCCCCGGCCTTCGCCGAGGCGGAGCTGGTCATTGAATGCCGCAAGATCTACTGGCAGGACATGCATCCCGCCAACTTCCTCGATCCCGGCATCGCCAAAAACTATCCCCAGAAGGACTACCACCGAATCTATTTCGGCGAGATGCTGGCGGTTGCAGGCACGGAGGCCTTCTTCCACAGGCCGTAACTGGCGGCATCGGGGCAGTATAAGGAGCATGTGACGATGATGAAGGTCATGCTGATCGGAGATTCGATCCGGATGAACTACCAGGAGCGGGTGCGGGAGATTCTGGGCGACCGTGCGGTCGTCCATGGCCCGGCGGAAAACTGCCGGTTCGCGGCCTACACGCTGTTCCAACTCCACGGCTGGGTTCCCGATGACGACTACGACGTGATCCACTGGAACCACGGGCAGTGGGACACCTGCTACATGCCCGACAGCCGGATCCATACGCCGCTGCCGGCCTATCTCGATCTGCAGAAACGCATCGCGTCCATCCTCCGCCGCAAGGCGAAGCGTCTGATTTTCGCCACGACCACCCCGGTGCATGCGGACCAGTTCGCGACAGCTCCAGTCAACGGGCGCAGGAACGAGGATATCGTCGCCTACAACCAGGCCGCGGTCGGCGCGTTGTCCGCCGAGGGCGTCGAGATCAACGACCTGTACGGGCCGGTTGCGAAGGACGTCATGCTGTACATCTCCGCGGACAAGGTGCATCTGTCGCCCGCCGGGGTGGAACTCTGCGCCGGGCTGGTGAGCGCCGCGATCCTTGGCCGGACGTGAGATGCCCTTTACACCATCGGCACCGCTGGGCGGCACGACGACGACTTCCTCGCCGTCCTGAAGCAGCATCAGATCGACGCCGTGATCGACATCCGGCTGCGGAACGAGGGGCGGTACTACCGGTTCGCGTCGGGGAAGCACATCCGGGCGCACTGCGAAGGGAACGGGATAGCGTACCGGCATGACACCCGGTTCTCGCCGACCGCGGAGATGCTGGACCGGTTCAAGGGCGCCCAGGACTGGCCGGCGTACGAGCGGGCATACCGGGCACTGATCGCGGAGCGGGACATGCCGGCTAGTAGCACATGCAGAAGAAGGTTGCTGGCGAGAAGGAGACGACGCCGGGAAGCG
>CAYRPP010000358.1:0-2003 GCA_964426115.1 uncultured Lentisphaerales bacterium
TTGGCGACAAACCGGGCGACCGCGTAGGGCTGAATGGCGCGGCCACCCAAGACGTCCTCGGAAGCGTCCACCGGGTCATCCGTGTCAGGCTCGACGAGGCCGGGCTCCGTGTGTCCCCAGCAGCAATGCTTGTACTTCCTGCCGCTGCCGCACGGGCAGGGATCGTTCCTTTTAACATCAGCCATGCGATTCGCGCTCCATTGCCCCAGCGGGAGCCATTTCTAACTTCATGACAACAAGGTAGTCAGTTGTGTCTTGACTGTCAAAGTGAATGGTATTCGGGCAGCCTCGGCGCCGCAGCCTCAATACCGCAGGGTGAGGCGCAGACCGAGCACACGCACGGTGCGCGCCGCGCCCACGTGGATGTTGCGTCCGCCGGTCTCGCTGAGGCGGCGCGCCATCGCGTGCGCGCCCAACCCGATCAGCAGATAGATCAGGAAGAGCACCACATAGGCCGCGTCGGGATAGCGCAGCGCGCCGGAGGCGTCGGCCTGCGCCTGGCCGCGGAAGCAGTCCAGCACGCCGCCGGAGAGTGTGCCGATAAGCGCCACGAAGGCGTAGGCCGAGAAGTTGCCGATGCCCACTCCGACCCCCGTCAGGGACGGCGGATTGACCTCCAGCATGATCGCGTTGGTAACCGGCGAGAAGCCGGAGGCAAACGTGATCAGCAGAAAACCGGCGATCAGCAGCAGCCCGCGCACCGCCCCCGGCGACACGAGGAGCATGCCCGCCAGCACCAGCAGGCTCCCGGCCGGCACCACGGCGGTCTGCAACAGGATGAAGGGCCGGCGCCGGTTGCTGTTAAGCGCGCTGAGAATGCCCGTGGCCTGGTTGCAGAGGGCGGAGAGCAGCACCATGACCGAACAGCAGAGGGCGGCCACCGCCGGCGGGATACCACCGGCATCCTCCAGGAACTTCTTGCCTACGACCGTCAAAACGACGTAATAGAGGCCGAAGCTCAGCGAGTAGGAGAAGATGCCCTTCAGATTGTGTATGTTGGAGAAGCCGCGGCGGTACGGCTCGAAGGAGAGGGCCGCCGCGTGATTGACCGGCGGCTTCCGCACCCGGCGCCAGAACAGTGCCATGCCGGCCATCACCAGCACGCCGGCGAAGGCGATTCCCAGCATGCCGCTGCGCCAGCCCCAGGCGTTGACAGCCCCCACGAAGGGATAGGTTCCGGCCACGCCGCCGGAGTATCCGAAAAGGATCACGAAACCGAGCACCGTCGTGAAGCGCAGGGGATAGAGGCGCGCGCACTCCTTGACCAGGCTTAGATAGGCGCAGCCGCCACCGAGCCCCACCAGCGCGCGGCTGGCGAAGAGCATCCAGAGGCTGGTCGAGCAGGCGAAAAGCAGCGATCCCAGGCTCATCACCACGCCTCCGAGCGCCAGCACGCGCATGCCGCCGTAGCGGTCCACCAGCACGCCGACGATCAGTTGCGTCGCGGCGTAGACGTACATGAAGGCCGTGCTCAGGCCGGCGATGGCCGAGGCGGAGGCGCCCAGCTCGGCCTGGAGCTGCGAGAAGATCTGGCCCGGAATCGCCACACGGTGGATATTGACCAGAAAATAGAGCAGTACCCCGAAGACGCAAAGCGCCACGGCGAAGCGCCGCTCGCGAGGCGTCAGTGCCTCGACCGCGGCGGGCCTGGACGGCTCCGGATCCGGGGGTGCAGGTGCCGTGGTGGCCGGTTGTTCTCCGGTCGCAGGGACTGGTGATTTATTCCCCGCGCAGGTTAATCGGGAACTCAGATACTCAGGAAAATGCGCATTTTTCAAAGATATTCCTGATTTCCTGATTTCCTGATTGAAAAAAAGAGCAGGGATGTGCAATAGATCAACACACGCCACAGGCGGGCTCTTCATCAGCGGCGACCCTCCTCGATGCGGCCGATCAGGCGCAGCAGTCCGTCGAGGATCGTCAGCGGATGCGGCGGACAGCCCGGCACGTAGAGATCGACCGGCAGGAGCGAGCCGGCGCCGTTGCCCGACTCCGGCAGGCCG
>CAYRPP010000359.1:0-1992 GCA_964426115.1 uncultured Lentisphaerales bacterium
CTCTGCGGCCCGACCGCCGCCCTCGTGCTGGGCGAGGCGCTGGCCGGCGTGGCGCTGCTGAGCCACGAGCTGACGCTCGCGGAGGAGACGATCGCCCTCCACCTGCGGGTGCGGGGGCCGGTCCAGGGCGTCGTGGCCGAGGCGGCACGGGACGGCGCATTGCGCGGCTACACCAGCGTCAAGATCCTCAACAACCTCGACGACCGCGAGGAGGTGCTCTCCGCCCCCGCCCTCGGCGACGCGGGCGAGGCGCAGATCCTGCGCTCCGTGCCCGGACGCCTCGTCTCGCGCGCCGGGATCGACGTCGCGCCACCCTCGGTGCAGGCGGCCGTCGACCGCTACCTCGGCCACTCGCTGCAGCGCACGGCCTTCGCCGTGATCCTGGCCATCCCCTACGATGACGGGGTCGACCTGGCCCGCGCCGTGCTCGTCGAGTGCCCGCCCGGCGGCGACCGGCGCGAGTTCGCCCGCCTCCGCGAACGCGCCGCGGACGGATCGCTCGCCGAGGCGCTGGAGATGGCCGACGGCGCCCGTGGTTTCTGCGGAGAGCTGGGCCTGCCCATCGACTCCCTCGACACGCCGCGCCCCCTGCGCTTCGCCTGCCGCTGTTCAGACGAACGCGCGCAGGCCGCCTTGGCGGCGCTGCAGCCGGATGAGCTCCGCGACATGGCCGCCGGCGGCCGGCCGGCCGACATCTACTGCCACATGTGCGGGCGACACTTCGCCTTTGAGGCCGGGCGCCTGCTGCAACTGGCGGCCGGGAGCGGCAAGCCCCCGCAGGGAGGACACCCACATGCATGAGGATGTCCAGAAGATCCTGGCGCGGCGCAGCGTGCGCGAATTCACCCCCGCCCCGGTGAACGAGGAGACGCTCCGCGACCTGCTGAAGGCCGCGATGTCCGCGCCCAGCGCCTCCCAGGCCGATCCATGGCACTTCGTCGTCGTACGCAGCCCGGCACTGCTGGCGCGTCTCTCCGCCGCCGTGCCGCACCCGGAGACCATGGCGCAGGCGCGGGTCGGAATCGTTGTCTGCGGCGACCAGGAGACGGCCCACCGCCGGCATCTCTCGTACCTGCTGCTGGACTGCGGCGCCGCCATCGAGAACCTCATTCTGGCGGCCTCGATGTCGGGGCTGGGCGCCTGCCGCCTCTGCATCCATCCGAACCAGTCGCGCGTCGACGAGGCGCGGCGCGTCCTCCAGTTGCCGGCTTCCGTCGTACCCGTAGCGGCGGTCGCCCTCGGCATCCCGCGGCAGATCCGGCCGCCCCGGACGCGCTTCGACGAGAATAAGGTCCACACGGAGATCTGGTAGGGAACGGCATGAAGATCGTCTGCGATGTCAACATGCCCTTCGCCCGCGAGGCCTTCGCCACACTGGGCGATGTGCTGGCCGTGGACGGGCGCGCCATCGCGCCCGCGCATCTGCGTGATGCCGACGTGCTGGTCACACGCTCGACCACGCGCGTGGACGAGGCGCTCGTCGGCGCGCGCCGGCTGCGCTTCTACGGCTCGGGCGTCATCGGCACCGACCATATCGACGGCGCCTTCCTGGCGCGCGCCGGCATCCCCTGGCAGGGGGCTCCGGGCTGCAACGCCGCCAGCGTCGCCCAGTACCTCGTCTCGGGTCTGGTGCGCCTCGCCCTGCGCCACGGCCTGCGGCTCGATGCCCTGACGCTCGGCGTGGTCGGCGTGGGGCATGTGGGTCGCCAGGTCTGTCGGCAGGGGCGCGCCCTCGGCATGCGCGTGATCGCCTGCGACCCGCCGCGCCGCCGTGACCCGCGCGACGCGGAGGCCCAGGCCTTCATCCCGCTCGACGCGCTGCTGCGCGAGGCCGACGTCGTGACCCTGCACGTGCCCTTTACCCGCCAGGGCGAGGACGCCACCTGGCATCTGATCGACGCCGCGCGCCTGGCCCGCATGCGCCCGGGAGCCTTCCTCGTCAACGCCGCCCGCGGGCCGGTCATCGACAGCGACGCCTGGCTGGCCGCGCGC
>CAYRPP010000360.1:0-1989 GCA_964426115.1 uncultured Lentisphaerales bacterium
GGCTGCACCGAGATCGGCATCCATCCCGGGACTGACGAGCCCTGGCGGCAACTCGACACCGACGATCTGCTCCGCCGTGGCCGCGACGCCTGGCTCCAGGCCGGTTTCCAGTTGGTCAGCTACCACGACATCACACCACCACGTCAATAATGCAGTATTCGCTCCGTCAGTGGGGCCGGATCTCCGCGCCGGCCAACCCGGAGCGGATGCCCGCGGTCTCGGAGATCCCGCGCCACTATTGCCCGCGTCCACCACCTCCTTCCACGCGATCTATGCGCCCGCTCAACGGGCCATCCGCGAAATCCATTGCTCCCCCCTCTGCGTCTCTGCGTCTCTGCGTTGAATATCTCCCCGGTCGACAAAGCTCACGACAAAGCTCACGACAAAGCATAAAACCACTCCCCACTCCCCCCGCCACCGACCCACAAGGATCCCCCCTATGATCCATAGCCGTATCGCCGCTGTTGCCGGATACCTCCCGGAGACCGTGCTGGACAACAATGAGCTGGCAGGCCTCTATCCGGAATGGTCGGCGGAGAAGATCTTCGAGAAGACCGGCATACGCGAGCGGCGTGTCTGCGGCGAGAACGAGACCGCCGGCGACCTGGCCGAACAGGCGGCCCGCAGGCTCCTGGCCGCGGGCGGGATCGACCCCGCGGCGATCGGTTTCCTGCTCCTGGTCACCCAGTCGCCCGACTACTTCCTGCCGACCACGGCCTGCCTCCTGCAGCACCGCCTCGGCCTGCCGACCACCTGCGCCGCGCTCGATGTGAACATGGGATGCTCCGGCTATCTCTACGGGCTCTCCCTGGCCCAGGGGCTGATTGCCGCCGGAACCGCCCGGCAGGTGCTCCTGCTGACGGCGGAAACCTATTCCAGGCACCTCCACCCCCGCGACCGGAGCGTCCGCACGATCTTCGGGGATGGGTCGGCGGCCACCCTGATCTCCGCGGCGGACGCGCCGGGAATCGGCGCGTTCGTGCTCGGCACCGATGGCGGCGGTTTCCAGAAGCTGATCGTGCCCGCCGGCGGGATGCGCCTGCCGCGCTCGCCCGCGACGGCTGTGGAGCAGACCGACGCCTCCGGCAACGTCCGCTCGCGGGATCACCTCTTCATGGACGGCCCCGAAATCTTCAGCTTCACCATCACGACCGTGCCTCGCACCGTGCAGGAGACGCTGGCGGCGAACGCGCTGACGCTCGAGGCGGTCGATCTCTTTGTCTTCCACCAGGCCAACAAGTACATGCTTGATTTCCTGTGCCGGAAGTGCAAAATTGACCCCGCCAAATTCTACATGAACTTCGCGGACTGCGGGAACACCGTCTCGGCCTCGATCCCGATTGCCCTGGCACGGGCCGTGGCGGACGGCTCCCTGCGGCCCGGCATGAAGGTCATGCTGGTCGGTTTCGGTGTCGGCCTCTCGTGGGGGGCGACGGTGGTTACATGGTAAAACGGACCCTTCAGGGAGACGAAGAATGACTCAGCAGGAAAAACTGGATGCCCTTGCGGATGTTTTCGAGGTGGAGAGCTCGGCACTGGCCCCGGAAACGGCGCTCGGTACACTGGCCTGGGACTCGATGGCCATGCTTTCGGTGATCGCGCTTGTCAACGAGCACTTCGGCAAGCGCATTCCGGGCAACCAGATCAAGAATTTCAAGACCATCGGCGACATCCTCGCCGTCATGGCTTGAGCCGGCATCGCCTGGGCTTGAGTGCCTTGCCGGCAGGCAAGGCCACGAAAGCACGAGGGTTCAAGAATTCTCAATCACCTCTTCGTGTCCTTCGTGAACTTCGCGGTGAAGAGGCTTTGTTACGGGCTCCGCCCGCATTAGGAGATTCTCATGGCAACCAATGGTATCATGGAACAGGTCGCCATCCGCGGCATATCGGTTGCCGTGCCCGACAACTGGGTGGAGAACGACGCCTTTGTCAAACGCTTCGGCGCCGAGAATGTCGAGAAGTTCGCCAAGATGACCGGTGTTCAGCGGC
>CAYRPP010000361.1:0-1967 GCA_964426115.1 uncultured Lentisphaerales bacterium
CTCGGCCACGCGCCAGGCGATATTCTTGTCCTCCAAAGCCCCACTGCCGGTATGGGGCTGGATGCCCTGGGCGATCAGTGACTCAGGTGACAAGTCCGACACGAGGCGCTCCTCGGAGGCGCCGGAAATCGCGGCCGTATCCTCGCCATCGGAGAGCAGGTAGGTGAAGTACTTGGCGCTGTCGCCCGTATCGCTCTTGAGTTCCGCCGGCCACAGCGGACCGAGGTTCAACGGCTCGCGCTCCATGTTGGCCGAGAGGATGGCAGCCCAGATGCCGCGGCCCTTTTGCTTCATGGCCGTGGCGCGCGCCGAATCCATGGCGTTCGAAATCGCCGGGAACAACGCGGCCGCCAGAATCGCGATGATCGCGATCACGACCAGCATCTCAACGAGGGTGAAACCCTTGATCTTCATACGAATTGTCATGAGCTTTTCTCCTGCCGCGTACGGGCCGTTGTATTCAAGCCAGAGAACTGTGCTTGGTTTAAAGTAAGTATCGCACGTGGCCCGCGAATCGTCAATCGTCATTTCCCGGCCGTTCATTTCCCGGCATTTCCTGGATACCCTCTTCCCCTTTAGCCGACGATCTGCCAGAATGGAACCAACGAAAGGCAGGCGGTTGTGCCTAACATAGGTTTCACTTACCGGCAGGTGCCGGGCGAACCGGGACGCTATGGGAAGGGCGTGGTCTTCAACGCCCTGGACGCGCGCGACTACGCGCGGTTCAATCCCGGCGTCCTCGGCCTGGGCGACATCGCGCGCGACGGCCAGTACCTCCAGGCGCTGGCGGCCTTCTTCGACCTCGAGGGCTTCACCGATTTCTGCGGCCAGGTCGATTCCCACCTCGTCATTCCGGAGTTCCTGACCCGCTACCTTCACTGGCTCTTCGAGACGCTGGCCGGCGAGTTCCGCGAAGGCGAGAACGGCGGATTGGTGCGTCTCTGGGGCTGCCTGCCGTTCTACGCCAAGTTTCTCGGCGACGGCATCCTGTTCCTCTGGGACACGGACCAGTGCCGCGGCCTGCCCGGCAAGGTCAACATCGCCCAGAGCCTGCTGGCGGTCACCAACAGCTATGTCGAGGAGTTCCTGCCGGGAATCCGCCGGGCGGTAAGCCAGCCGCCCGCCCGCCTGCGCTGCGGCATCGCACTGGGCCAGATCATCCCGGTGGGCGGGGGCGCCGACTATGTCGGCTCCTGCATCAACGTGGCGGCGCGGCTGCAGAAGATCGGGCACCTCTCCTTCGCGGTCTCGCGCCGGGGGTTCGATCTCGACGAGTCGCCCGCCACCGAAGGCTCGCTGCGCTCGTTCCTCATTCTCAAGCGGACCGCGATCCGCAGCATCGGCGACCAGGAGCTGGTCTACATCCGCAAGGACGAATTCGCCGCGCTGGGCGAAGCCGGCCGGCGCGACTTCGCCGATCCGTGATTTCACGCATCACGCCTTCACGCTTCACGCATCACGTTTCACTAACCGGCTACGGACGTGACGCGAGCTCGCGCAGCCAGAGGTTCTCCAGCCGCGGCTGGCCGCCCGCGCCCCAGGCGGCATCGAGCTCGCAGGACTGTTCCGTGACGCGGCTGACGGTCGCCGTGCCCACGGCCTGCTCGCGCCACTCCGCCGGCTCACCGCCCGCGGGAGTCCGCACCAGCACCGTGAACACCTGGCTGGTGCGCGCGCCGTGGAACGTACCGACCGGCGCCTGCAGTCGCGCGCCCTCTAGGGCCGTGACAGGGGCCTGCAGCGGCTTGAGCTCCACGATCCGCCCGGCGATCTTCTCCGCGAGGCCGGAACAGAGCGTGTCGAGCGCCTCTTCGGGCCGGCGCGACGCCGTGAAGGAGGCCATCACCTGGGTGGTCTCGGTATCGACCAGGCGCAGGTAGAGCGTCTCGACACCGGCGGTGGAGACCATCAGGTCGCCGAGCAGCAGCACGCTGGCCGGCAGCAGGCGGCCGATCGCCAGCCGCGCG
>CAYRPP010000362.1:0-1966 GCA_964426115.1 uncultured Lentisphaerales bacterium
CGGATCGTGCCGCCCGACCGGCTCTCGTTCATCTCCCTCGCCTCCGGGCGCGTCTACGGTCCGGTTCAGACGATCGAGGGTCGGCTGCTCGAACTGAACGGGCAGATGTATGCCTTCTCCTGGCGCATCGCAACCGCGGCGCCCGCGGCGGCTCCGCCCCGCGTTCTGCCACCCCCGCTGGCGCCGCCGCCCCCGATTCCCGCGCCGATACCCATTCCGCCGCTGGCCAGCCCGATACCGCCCAAACCGCGCACGCCGCTGCCGGCGCCGAGCACCGAGTGGCATGTTGCCGGCTGGCTGGCCCCGTTCCACGACTCGGCCATCGACTGGAAGGTCGACGGCAAACGCGGCCGCCAGAGCGATCTCTCCCGCACGACCCTCGGCGGAGCGATGAGCTGGCACGGCTGGACCGCCAGCCTGGGGCTCTCGCCGTCCGTGTCAGGCGGCGCCCTGATCCCGTACGGCATGGATGTCACGGAAGCCGAGCTTGACGATGGCACGGGATGGTCGATGTCGATCGGCTACCTGCGCCCCTTTCTCAGGCAGGGACGCTGGGAGGCCACCGGCGGCGGGCGCATCTCCCTCAGCCAGGACAAGCTGGATCTCAAGAGCACCACCGCGGTCGGCCACGCGGGGACGAATGCCACGATCGACGTGGTCTACGAATCGGATTCCAGCAGCGTCACGGTCACCGAACTGGCGCTCTGGCTCGACGTGGGGCTCTCCTATTCCCAGGAGTGGTGGGGCCTCTTCGCCAGCCTCAACCTGCAGCCTCTCGGTTCGCTCGACGTGGAGGGCGGGCTCAACCTGAACGGGCAGAAGCGTTCCATCGACGCTGAACGCAGCCAGCCCCTCGCTATCGGGTTCGGCGCCTGGGCGGGCGTCGCTCCCTGGCGCGGTTTTACCGACTTCACGGTCGGCACAGAAAGCAGCCTGCGGCTCGGTGTGATGTATGACTTCTGAAGATGTCCAGTCCCCTCCGGACGGCGACGGCGGCCGTACAACCCTCGACGCGTCCCTGCAGGCCGAGTTCCGGCAGCGGATCCTCGAGGCGGACGCGTGGCTGCGCCTGACGCTGGTGCGCCACCAGGGCGGCGGCGCCGTGCGCGAGAGCCTACGCCCCATCCTGATCCGCGATGCGGTCTGTTGGCAGGCCGAGCAAGTGCAGGCCGGCCGCACCACGGTGCGCAACCTGAACGCGCGCGAGGCGCTGGCCGGAGAGCTTGGACGGTTGCTGCTTGCCACGGGGCCGCGCGAGTATCACCTGCAATCCCCCGATGGCGACCTGCACGTCCGCGTGACGCGCAAGGGGCGCATGCTCGTCTCGCGGGGACGTGCGCAACCCGACGCCGCTCCCTCTGCGCCGCCGCCACATGATCGTGTAAAGCAACAGCCTCTGACGCAGTTCGACGCTGCGGCGCTGCTGCGTGCGACAGGCATCGGCGACGGCGACGGAAACATCCGTGCCTCGATGCGCGGCAAGTACGACCAGGTCAACGCCTTCCTGCGCGAGTTGGAGACCGCCCTGCCGGAAAAGACGCCTGCCCGGCCGATCGAGATTGTCGACTGCGGTTGCGGCCTGGCCTACCTGACCTTGGCCGCCACGCTCTACCTGCGGCAAGTGCGTGGGCTCGCGGTCCGCGTGCGCGGCATCGACCGCAACGCCGCGCTGGTCGAGAAGGCCAATGCACTGGCGCGCGACCTCGACCTGGCCGGCGACGCAACCTTTCTGGCGGCCGACATGGCCGGTTGCACGCTCGATGTCCGTCCCGACCTGCTGCTGAGCCTGCATGCCTGCGACGCCGCGACCGACCTCGCGCTGGCCCGCGGCGTGGAGTGGGGGGCCGAGACGCTGCTGGTCGCGCCCTGCTGCCAGCACGACCTGCAGCGCCAGCTCCGCGACAGCGGCCCCATGCGCGCCCTGCTGCGCCACAACATCCTGCGCGAACGCCAGGCCGACCTGCTC
>CAYRPP010000363.1:0-1962 GCA_964426115.1 uncultured Lentisphaerales bacterium
TTCATCCACCGCCACGGCCTCCACCGCCGGGGCAGGCACCTCCGCGGCGGGCGCGACCGCCTCGACCGGTACAGGCGCCGGCGCGGCGGGCGGCGCGGCTTCGGCTTCGACCGGGACGGGCGCGGGCGGCGGGATTGCGGCGGGGGCCGCCTCGCCGGCAATCCCGGCCACCGGCGCCACCGCCTCCTGCGCGGCGAGCCGGCCGCCGGTAGCGGCGCAGAGAGCCATCGTCAGCATGCAGCGGACAATCAGTGAACGAGCCTGGACTGTCTTCATTCTGTTTCTCCCGGTTGGCCGCCGATTCACGGCCTGACATTCGATGGGCCGTCCCCGACTGGACGGACGTTGACTTCCTCGAAGCGACTATCGGATGGCAGCGGAGCGATCCGGATCACGCGCCACGCATAGCGCAGCCCCTTGTGGGCCAGGGTCACGGTCTCCCCCTCGCTGACCAGCTTGCCGTTGACGAAACAGCGGCGGATGCCCTTCGCCTCGGCATATCCCGAGACCTTCAGGGCGCCCCGCGCCGCCTTCCAGTCGACGACGGGCTTGGGCGGCTCCACCACCCGCTTGACGGGCGGGGGCTTTGGCGGCGTCTTGACAGCGATCTCCTGGGTGGGCTTTTCCGGCGCGGGCGCGTAGCCCACCGGCCAGAAGGGATCGCGGACCGGCAGTTCGTCGGCCGTCGATCCAAGAGCCAGCAACGGCGGCAACAGGATTGCCACGCTGTACTTGGCCATCTTTCCGGGAATCGCCATGATCGCTAGTATGCTAGAACCGTTCCTGTCCGGGGTTTGATTCAAGAATCAACATCATCAAGAAGAGAATAGCCAAAACCCCCTCGGCCCGCAAGCGCATTTTTGCAGACTTGCGACGGTAGAATGTCGACTGCCGGCGCATCGGTGGGGCTGGATCTCCGAGACGGCCACCCCGGACCGCAGGCCCGCGGTCTCGGAGATCCCGCGCCACTGGCGTTCTGCCCTTCTCCTCACCCCCCCCTAGGCGGCCCCGGTGGCATCTCGGGCCAGGCATGCTTGGGGTAGCGCCCGCGGTACTCCTTGCGCACCAGCGGGTAGCCGTTGCGCCAGAAGCCCGCCAGGTCGCTGGTGACCGCGAGGGGCCGGCCCGCCGGCGAAAGCAGGTGAACGACGACCGCCTCGCGCCCGCCGGCCAGGCGCGGGGTCTCGGTCACGCCGAAGAGGTCCTGCAGGCGCGCCGCGAGCACCGGCTGCCCGCCCTGGTCGTAGCGCAACGGCGCACGCCGTCCGCATGGCAGACGCCAGTGGGTCGGCGCCAGATCGTCGAGCAGCCGCTGCCGGTGTCCGGCCAGGGCCAGCAGCGGCGCGCAGAGATCGAGTCGGCGAACCTGCTCCCAGCGCGTCAGCCCCGTCAGCCAGTCTCCCAGCCAGGTTTCAAGTCGCGTCTCGAGCGCCGCGTCCGCGACGTCGGGCCAACCGTCCGCGGGCAGCGCGCGCCGCAGGAAGAGGATGCGCGCCTGGAGGTTGCGCGCGGCGCCGTTCCATCCGAGATTGGCGATCCCCTTGATCCGGATTCCCTCGGCCAGCGCGGCCGCGAGCTGTTCCGGCGGCGGCTCCTGCAAATGACCCTCGCCCAGGACGAGCGCCCCCAGACGGCGACGGCGCAGGGCCGCCACACGCTCCTCGCGGCGGTCCCAGCGCACCAGCGTCTCCGTGCGGATCAACGCGTCGTTGTCTGTCTCGATCGTCTCGCGCGCCAGCGGCGCGGCCAACCGGATGCGCGCATCGGCGCCGCTCTCCTGCAATTCGGCCACCGCCAGCCACTCCTCTCCGGCCAGCGGATCCGCCGCATCGAGCACCGCGCCGTGTCCCGAGACCAGCAGAAACTGCCCGGAACGTTCGCGCCGCTGCGCCACGCGGTCGGGGAAAGCCCACGCGAGGAGGCGTCCGGCCTCGACCGGCTGCCGGTCGTGCTCCGGGAAGC
>CAYRPP010000364.1:0-1938 GCA_964426115.1 uncultured Lentisphaerales bacterium
TGCCTGGATCGCAAAGATCATGGCCGGCAATGCACTATGACACGTACGGCGTACCTGCAACTGGTTGGCTTTGCTCCAGAGGGCTGAAGCATGTTCACCCGGCACGACAATTCCGTCTACAGGGAATCGCTCCCCGGCATCCGGCAGAAGACCCTGGCGTACGGCGACAGGACCCTGATGGTCGAGTAACGTGTTCGGCGACATCGGAATGACGGCGAACCGGATGACGTCAGGGCAAACGCATCAAAATCATCTCCTTTGACTTTTCTGGCTCCACGCTGAGGGGCAAGGCGTCAAACTACCGTGTAATGCCGCGGGGATGGGGTGCCTTCGCGGTCGAAGGCCGGTGATTGTCCGTAGTCCGGGCCTTTTTATGCAAAGCGGCGGCCGGTGGGCGTGCCCGGAGGCGCGCGGTTGTTCCTGCAATACCGGGTCAGGCGGGGTTGATTCCCAGGACGGAGAGCAGGAAGTCGTTGTCCCATCCGGCCCGTTTCACCTTCAGCCGCATGCTGCGCTTGCTGGTCTCCCGTTTGAGCGCATTAATGGCCAGCCGCCGCAGAGTGGCGAGATTCTGGGCCGCATAGCCTGCGCGGGCGCGGCTCTGATCCTCCTTGAAAACGACGTCGAGTATCCAGTGAAGGCTGTTCTCGACGCCCCAGTGCCGACGTGACGCCCTGGCAAATTGACGCGCGTCCCGCGACAGGCTCAGCAGGTAGTACCGGCGCTCGGAGGTGACGACCCCCTGGATTTCCCTGGTGGACTCGACCAGGCCAAAGCTGCGGAGCTTTTCCCATTGGCCGCGGTCGGCGAACCAGTCCACCTGGTCGCTCTGCCAGAACCGGCGGGTCTCGATCCGGCCGTGGTCCTTCTCCACGGTTTCGAAGTAATATCGCCGTGATCTCGTTGCTCTTTTCGTCCATCTTCGGCTGTCCGAGCGCCAGCCCGTTGTCCGTCGCCCAGGCGCTCACCATGTAGGGCAGCGCCCGCCCCGCGCCCATGTCCAGCGCCCGGCGCAATGCCTTGCCGTCGACGGCCACGATCTCGCCTGAAACCGCGGTGCGCAAGCTAGCGAAACCGATTTCGAGTTCGATGGATTGGAATGTGACCTTCCGGGTGCCGTTGGCTTATAATGGGTGTAAAGTGAACCCGAACGACGATGAACGGCGGGCGATCGCCGCCTGCCTGGCGGGCGACCGGGAGTCCTTTGCCCTTCTGGTGGAACGCCATCGCGAGGCGGTCTTCCACCTGGCCTGCCGCATGTGCGGCGATCGCGCCACGGCCGAAGATCTGGCGCAGGAGGCCTTTGTGAAGGCCTTCACGCGGCTCGACCGATTCGACCCGACAGCGGGAAACTTCCGCAACTGGTTGCTGGGCATCTGCGCCAACCTGGCCCGCACGCACTTCCGCTGGCGGCGGCGGACGCAGGCGAGGGCGGAGCGGGCGGCGGAACATGAGCGGATGAGAATCGAGGAGACGCAGGCGCGCGAGGCGGATAGGCCCGACCCGGAACGCATCCGCCAAGCGCTGGAGACACTGCCTCCCAGACTGCGGGTGGCTGTAGTGCTGAAGTACATGGAGAACCTGTCGGTACAGGAGATCGCGGAGACGCTGGGAATCGGCGCGAGCGCCGTCAAGATGCGGCTGGCACGCGGGCGGGAACAACTGCTGGAGCTTCTCAAGGCGAAACCGTCACGGCTGGAGGACGAGGGAGATGCAAAACCCCATTGACAATTTTATACCGGATGGCCGCGGCGGCGATCTCGTCGGGGCGCTGCTGAACCGTTTGCCGCGACCGTCGGCGCCGGACGACCTGACCCGGCGCGTCATGGATCGGCTGCCCGTGCGGCCGCCTTGGCGCCGGCGGCGCCTCCGCCGCGCGCTGACCTGGGGGCTGCCGCCGCTGGCGGCCGCCGCGGCGACGCTCGTCCTGCTGCGGGT
>CAYRPP010000365.1:0-1937 GCA_964426115.1 uncultured Lentisphaerales bacterium
ACATCTTTTCAAATCAGTTAAATATATTTTTCCTGCCGGCGGTCTGCTTAAATCTACCCCGAACACTTTTGTTAAGATAATGCAAGAAAAGTGAAATTAAAAACCGTGATTTTTGCAGTTTTATAAGGGGCACTTTGCAGGGCTTTTTTAGATTAAGCGATTCTTTTTCCTTTGGGGGATATTTCGGATTCAAGTGACAGTTTCAAGTGAATTTGGTTTAATAAAAATCATCCGAAAACTGGATCATTGAATACAAAATGAAAATCGTTCCTCATAATAAGTTCTTTTAAAATATATTTTTCCGGACTGCTGACAAAAGATAAGCTTCTCTTTTGCCAGTGGTTGCTACTAAAGACGAATCTGCGATATAGATAACATTGAAAAGCGGTGTAAATGTATGCTGTATTTCAGCTTTTGAGATCCTTCTGGGTCCAGGACCTGCAGGATCTTTGTCGGAAAAACAGAGCATGAAATATTTACCTCCTGGTTTAAGCACCCTGCAGACTTGTTTGGCAAAAATAGGTCTTTCCTTATCTGTAAAAGTGTGAAACAAAAACGAATCTATGACGACATCGAATTCAGATTCTTTGAAAAGCTGGTCCATCATTAAAACGTCTCCGACGACAAAATTTACATTAACATGACGCTCTGCAGCCTTAGCCTTTGCATCAGATATGGCAGTTTCAGCAAGATCTATTCCAGTGACATCACAGCCACTCATTGCTAGCATTATGGCATTCTCACCCCTACCGCACCCGATGTCCAGAGCACGTCCAGGCTTGATCTCTCCATCTTCTAAAAGAGCCTCAAAAGCACGTTGAGGGTGACCAACATCCCATGCCGGTGTTCCTTTATAAAATTCATCCCAGTCCAAATTTATCTCCTCTCATTAAACTTTACTTTGAGTTAAGTTTTATTAGCTGCTATTTAATTATGATTCTCAAAATGCCTGCAAATTGAGAGCCTGCCCGAAAATTTAAAAAACCCCTGTTTATGCATTACAACGGATAATAACACTTTTCGGAGAGGTTCTAAGCGACACTTTTACTTTGGGGATTTTCTGATTCAAGCGCCATTTTTCAGGTGAATATGGTTCAAGAATCATCAGAGGACTGAACCGCTGAATACGAAATGAAAATCTTTGCTATAAACAATTCATTTGAATTATATTTTTCCTGCCGGCGGTCTGCTTAAATCTACCCCGAACACGTTTTTTAAGATAAAGTTAAGAAAAGAGAACCAACAACCCTTGATTTTTACGTATTTGGAAGGGGCACTTTGCAGGGCTTCTTTAGATTAAGCGATTCTTTTACCTGTGGGAACTTATTCTGATTCAAGTGAGGTTTTTTCAAATGAATTATGAATCAAAAGAAGCTAGCAGAAACTGATTGATGAATATATATGAAAAATCTTCCCTCAAAACAATTCAATTTAAGAGCTTATCCCAAAAATAAAATTAGTTCCAGGATAGTTTCTTAGCAGTATATAGATATCTTAAGTATAATTTTGACTTTGACTAAATTTAATTAAATATATCTAATTATAGCCTAAATAGTTTATATACGGAAGATTTAAGATACTCTGAAGCTCAAAAATGAGTAAAGGAATTTAGCTATTCACAATGAATCCATCTTCTGTGAGGGGCGCAGAATATTGGACGAAGAGCAAAAAGATAGAATTCTAATAGTTTTAACAATACTGGTAGCAATACTTGTTTTTGGCATTAGTCATTATTTAAGTCTTGATGATGAATATGTTTTTGGAGCTTCCGTATCAGATGAATCTGTTTTTGAGGTCAACCTGACAACCGGTATTAAATATAAGTTTTTAATCGATGGTGGGCTTATTGGTGGCCCTGTTAGTATCGATGTTACAATAAGCAAAGGTTCTTACGTTCCTTTTGATGAAAGCTTCAGGACAGATCCTATGGATACATT
>CAYRPP010000366.1:0-1913 GCA_964426115.1 uncultured Lentisphaerales bacterium
TCCGCCACCGCCGGCACGAGGTGCTGCTGATGCACATCATGGCCGACGAGGAGCTGCGCTTCCCCTTCGCCAGCTTCACCGAGTTCCGCAACCTGGAGCGCGCCGGCGAGCGAGTCAACCTCGACCCGCGCTCGATCCGCGCGAGCTACCTCGAGCGCGTGCGCGTCTTCCTCCGCGAGATCGCCGCCGAGTGCGGCCGCCTCAAGATCGACTACGTGCCCCTCAACACCCGGCGCCCCTTCGACCAGACCCTGGCCGAGTACCTGCGCGCGCGCCACACGCCAAGGTAATCCGGCATGCTCTTCCTGCATCCATGGCTGCTGCTGGGGCTGCTGGGCGTCGCCGTGCCCATCATCCTGCACCTCTTCAACCGCCGCAAGTCGCGCACATCGGACTGGGGCGCCATGCGCTTCCTCGAGGAGAGCCTGCACCAGCGCCGGCGCCGCGTGCTCATCGAGGAGATCCTCCTGCTGGTCACGCGCTGCCTGATCCTGGCCGCCGCCGCGCTGGTCTTCGCCCGGCCCTTCCTCGCGGGGCACGTCCCGGTATCCGGCCCCGTCGTGCTCGCCGCCGGCCTGCTGGCCATCGTGGCCGCCGGCGTGAGCGTCGCCATCTGGAACGAGCGCGCCTGGCGCCGCCGTCTCTGGATCGCCGCCGCGCTTCTGGGCACGCTGGCGGCGCTCGCCGTGCTTGCCGAGGGTCGGCTGCGCCCCGGACGCTCCGGCGCGCGCGACATCGCCATCGTGCTAGACGGCTCCGCCTCCATGACGCTGGAGGTCGACGGACTCGCCAACTTCGCGCGCGCCGTCAAGGAGGCCGAGGCCGTCATCCAGGCCGCCCCGCGCCAGTGCGCCTTCACGCTCATCGCCGGCGGCGCCGTGCCGCACGCGCTCACCGCCGCGCCCGTGAGCGACCGCAAGCACCTGCTGCGGCTGCTGGACGACGCCGTGCCGGATCAGGGCACCTTCCACGCACTCGATGCACTGGCGCTGGCCGTCACCTCGCTCGCCCACGGCAGCCACGGCAACAAGCAGATCCTGGTCATCGGCGACGGACAGTCCATCGGCTGGCAGCTCGGCGACACCGAGGTCTGGGCCTATCTTGGAGCGCTCCTCGACCGCCTGCCGACGCGCCCGCGCATCGTCTGGCGCACCATCGAGATGCCCTCCGGCATCCGCAACCTGACCGTCGCGGACCTCGCCTTCTCGCGGCAGGTCGTGGGCACCGACCGCGACGTGCGCATCGACGTGACCGTGGCGAACAACGGGCGCGAGGCGGCCACCGCCCAGGCTTTGCGCCTGACGGCCGGCGGCCGCACCTACACCGACACCTCCGTCGGCCAGCTCCTGCCCGGCGAGACGCGCATCGTCTCGTTCCGCCACCGCTTCGGGAGCACCGGCACGCAGCCGGTCACCGCCACGCTCGACGTGAGCGACGACATGCCGTCGGACAACGTCACCACGCGCATCGCTCCCGTGCGCGGCGCGCTGCGCGTGCTGGTAGTCGAGGGCGGGCGCGCGCCGCGGCTGGCCGAGCGCCCCGGGGCCTTCGTCGCCCTGGCGCTCGCCCCGACGCAGGCGCTGCTCGACCGCACCGCCGTGCGCGCGGCCGCCCCGGGGGAGCGTCCGCCCGCCGCACCGCCGGGTTTCGTCATCCCGGAACTGCTCTCGATGCCCGAGTTCATCGCCCGCGAGCGCCTGGACGAGTTCGTCGCCGTAGTGCTGGCCGACGTTCCACGCATGCCCTCCAACACCGCCGCGCGCCTGCTGCAGTTCGTCGAGCGCGGCGGCGGCCTGCTGGCGCTGCACGGCGCCCGCGGCGATGCCGCCTTCTACAATGGCTGGCGGACCGCCGAGCAGCATCCCGTCATGCCGCTGGCGCTCGACGCGGCGGGGCTGGCTGCGGCTGACGAC
>CAYRPP010000367.1:0-1905 GCA_964426115.1 uncultured Lentisphaerales bacterium
CCTCCGGCACCGCCCGCCATGTTTCCGTCAACCACGGCGGCGCGGTGATCGAAGGCGTGACGATCCAGGGCAAGACCGTCACTTGCCGCAACGCCACCGGGTTCGGCGTGCAGATCGGCGTGAACGGCGGCACCGTGCGCGCGTCGCGGGTGACGGGCTTCCTCGCCGGATCCTACTCGCAGACGGGCGCCGTTGAACTGAACGGCGCCAATGCCCTCCTGGAGAACTGTGTGGTGGACGGCAATAATGCATCGCATAAAAGCGACTTGATGTGCTGGTGCGGCGGCGTCTATCTGCAAAAGGGCATGGTGCGCGGTTGCCAAATACTCACCAACATCGCCCACCAGGCCGCGGGTTTGTACATCAAGGGCGGAACGGCCGACGACTGCCTGATCGCAGGAAATGCAATCTACTACCCGGACATGGGTACCACGGATCTCGGCACCGGGGCCGGCGTCTATGCTTCGGGCGGCATGGTGACGAACTGCGTGATCACGGCGAACAGGGCCACCATCTACAGCGGCGTTGGCGGCGTCCATCTCGAAGGCACGGGGGCGAAGCTCGCGGACTGCATCATCCGCGGGAACGTCACGCCGGCGATTTCCGCCAAAATCCACCCGGATCTCGACTACTCCAATCCGGCCGCGGCATCGAATGTGAGCCGCTGCCGGCTACCTGCGGCCTTCGGCTCGGACTGTGTGACCAACGCCGTACTCTTCCAGGACTACTCAAGTGGAGACTACACGGTCGTCGACGCGATCGGCGTCGACAAGACCGAAACACTGCTCGGAGGCGCCTTCGCCTTCACCTCGGCCGCTCCCGGGGCCTCCTGGACCGTCACGGACGCCACCAACGCCACTGTGGCGACCGGGTCGGGAGCGGACTTCTCGTTCACGCCTTCCACGGCGGGGGTCTTCTCGGTCACGCTGGCGTCCGGCGGCGACAGCTTCACCGCCGCCGGGGCCGTCAAGGCCGGCCCGGTCGCGGTCACGGTCACCAACTATGCCGCGCTGGCCGCGGCCATCGAGGCGGCGGTGGACGGGACGGCGATCACGCTCGCCGCCGGGGATTACATTGTCGAAAAGCAGATCATCGTGACGAAGGCGATAACGCTCCAGGGTTCGGGCTGGCAGAACTGCCGCCTGCTGATGAAGAGCGGCGTCAACGACCGCGTGCTTTTCCTGAACAACAAGGACGCGGGCATCACCGGTCTTACTTGCGCGAAGGGCCGGTTGGCGATCTACGGAGGAAGCAGCGCCGCGACCGTGGATCCCGCCAACGGCGTGACCGTGCGGATCGGCACCCTTGGCGGCCGGGTGACGAAGTGCCGGATCACGGACACGGACACGAAGAACCACTACCAAAGCGGTTCGATCGCCATTCTCGGCAACGACGGTTATGTCGGCCGGTGTCTCATCGACAACAACGACATGCTGCATCAGACCACTTCCGGCTGGGGCTACGGGGGCGGCCTCTTCGTCGCTGCGGGCCTCGCCGAGAACTGCCTGATCACGAACAATCTCTCGATGAACGGCGGGGGGGTGGTGATTGGCGGAACCGGCAAGCTCCGCAACTGCACCGTCGTGGACAACGAGGCGTACAAGACGGCCGGCGGCATATTCTGGCTGAACGGTAACTCAGCGTGCGTCGTCAACTGCGTGTTCGCCGAGAACCGTTCAGGCCCGGCGTTCGACACCTCCATCGGCCGGCCCGAATGGGCGCCGAGCAGCATCAATGCGACGCAGTATGCCAACATGACGAACGGCTTCTCCCATTGCGCATTTGAAGGTGCGGAACCGGTGGGCACGAACTCGTTCCAGGTCGTTGCGCCTTTTGTCGATTATGCCGGGGGCGATCTGCATCCCCTGGCCGGCTCGGCCGGACTGGTGGACAAGGGAACGGTTG
>CAYRPP010000368.1:0-1904 GCA_964426115.1 uncultured Lentisphaerales bacterium
CCCGCGAGCGCATCCCCAAGGAGGAGTTCGAGATCGGCGACACCCTGCGCGCCTACGTCCTCAAGGTGCAGCCGAGCGTCAGCGGATCGAGCGTGATCCTCTCGCGCGCCTGCCCCGAGTTCGTCAAGGCCCTCTTCCGCATCGAGGTCTCCGAGATCGCCGACGGCATCGTCGAGGTCATGGGCGTCGCCCGCGACCCGGGCACCCGCGCCAAGATCGCCGTGCGATCGCATGACGACAAGGTAGATCCGGTCGGCGCCTGCGTCGGCCTGCGCGGCACGCGCGTGCGCAACATTGTGCGCGAGCTCAACGGCGAGCGCGTGGACATCGTCCGCTGGCACGAGGAGATCCGCCAGTACACCATGCAGGCGCTCTCGCCGGCGCGGCTGGCCAGCGTCGTGGTCGTCTCCGAGGCCTCGCGCATGCTGCGCGTGATGGTCGACCCCGACCAGCTCTCGCTGGCCATCGGGCGCCAGGGGCAGAATGTGCGCCTGACCTCCAAGCTGCTGGGCTGGAAGGTCGACATCCAGCGCACGGACGTCGAGGAGTCCTTCGAGACGCGCGTGGCGCAGGCCATCGACGCCCTGGCGGCGGTCAAGGGCATCAGCCGTGACGAGGCCGAGCTGCTGGTCAAGAACGGCTTCCTGACGCCCGAGGGCATTCTGGACGCCGAAGTGCCGTACCTCCAGGAGGTCACCGGGCTTCCAGAGGAGGCCGTCCGCAGGATCTGGGATGCCGCCAACGCGCTGGGCATCGCCAGGCAGGACACGGCCGACGAAGAGGGTGGAGTTTCATGAGAATATTCGAGCTGGCACAGGCCTTGAAGACGACGAGCGGCGAGGTGCTGCGCCTGGCGCGGGCGCTGGATCTGGACGCGCACTCGACCTTGTCGCGCCTGGACGACGACGATATCCAGGCGCTGAAGAGCCACATGGCTGCGCGCCCGCCCGAGGCGCTTCGCGAGCAGGACGCGGCGCAGGCGCGCCTGGCCGCCAAGCGCGAGCGCGCCACCCGGCAGCGCGACGGTCGGGACGCCGGCGAGCGGCAGGCTCTGGCGGACGCCATTGGGCGTGCCCGCGAGGCTGATGCCCGGGTGCGGGGCGGCAGCGCGGCAGCCCGGCCCGCCCCCGTGGCCCCCGTGGCCATCGCCACCCCCGCGGCCGAACCTCCTGTGGCGCCTGCCGCGGAACTGCCGCTGGTGGGCGGGGAGCTGAAGATCGAGCCTCTGCCGCCCGCTGCGACGGAGGAGAAGGTCATCATCCACGCCGCGCCCGAGGCTTTGGAGTCCGGCGAGAAGGCCGAGGCGCCCGGGGCGGAGGAGGTGCGGGTCTCCGCCGAGGACGAGATCGACCCCGACGAGGAGATCGCCACGGCTTATCTCGGTCGGCAGGCCAAGGTGCCACCGGCCGCCAAGGCGCACCCGATGCGTCCCAAGGAGACGCGCGAGGCCGACCTGCCGCGCCCGTCGTCGAGCCGTCGCGCGCCCGCCGCACCGTCCGCCCCGGCGGCCCGCCCGGCCCCCGCGGCGCCAGCCCGCGGTGAGCGCGCCGCGCCGCCCGCGGCGCCCGCCAGGCGCGGCCGCGCCGCCGAGTCCGCCGTTGCGCCGGGACGCCGCGGCGAGGGCGCCGCCATCCGCGGCCAGCCCTCCATCGTGCGCGGCCAGTCGTCCATTGTGCGCGGCCAGCCGTCCATCGCGCGCGGACAGTCGTCCATCGCGCGCGGCCATGCGGCCGCCGAAGCGCCCGCGCGCGCCGCCGGCCGCCAGGCCGCGGCCGCCAAGCCGCGCTTCGCGCCCGTGGTCGCCAGCGCGCCCGCCGGCGACAAGGTGCTCCAGTTGCGCGGCCCGACGCTCCTCAAGGATCTGGCCGAGATGATGGGCCTCCGCCCCAACCGCCTGATCGCCG
>CAYRPP010000369.1:0-1904 GCA_964426115.1 uncultured Lentisphaerales bacterium
GCCACGTCGGCGCAGCTCACATGGATGCGGCCTTCCAGCACGGCGCGCGCCTTGGCCGCCAGGATCAGGAACTGCCCGGCGCGCGGGCCGGCCCCGTTGCTGACGTACTTCTTGATGAAGTCGGGCGACTTCGCATCGCCCGGCCGCGTGGCGCGCACCAGGCGGATGGCGTAGCGGATCACATGGTCCGAGACGGGAATCTTGCGGACAACGGCCTGCAGTTGCAGCAGTTCCTGCCGGCTCACGACCTTTTGCGGCTTCTCCGCGGCGGCGACAGTCGTCGTCCTGACGATCTGCTCCTCCTCGGCCTCGTCCGGGTAGTCCACCCAGAGGTTGAACATGAAGCGGTCCTGCTGCGCCTCGGGCAGTGGATAGGTGCCCTCCTGCTCGATCGGATTCTGCGTGGCCAGGACGAAGAAGGGGGGCTCCAGCGCGTAGGTCTGGTTGCCGACGGTCACCGACTTCTCCTGCATGGCCTCGAGCAGGGCGGCCTGCGTCTTCGGCGGGGTGCGGTTGATCTCGTCGGCCAGCAGCAGGTTGGTGAAGATCGGCCCCTTGACGAAGCGGAAACGCTTCTGGCCGCTGTCGGGATCGTTGTCGAGGATCTCGGTGCCGGTGATGTCGGTCGGCATCAGGTCGGGTGTGAACTGCACGCGGCGGAAGGCCATGTCGAGGACGTTGGCGACCGTGGCGACGAGCGTCGTCTTGGCCATGCCGGGCAGTCCGACCAGCAGGCCGTGGCCGCCGGCGATCAGCACCATCAGCACCTGCTCGACGATATCGGCCTGGCCGACGATGACCTTGGCCACCTCGCGGCGGATCTGCTCGGTCCGCGCCTTCATGGCGCGGACAAGCGCGATGTCGTTCTCCGAGGCCATGACCGGCGGCGCCGTCCGCGGCGCGGTTTGCGGCTGCGGGGCGGAGTCGTCGACGAAGCGCAGCGCGACCGCCTCGCCCAGCACGATCATGGCCTGGGGCGCGAGCGCCACGGTGCCGGCTACGGGCAGGCCGTCCACCGTGGTGCCGTTGGCGCTGTCGAGGTCGGACAGCGTCCAGCCCTGTGGCGTGCGGTCGAGCCGGACGTGATGGTTCGAGACGGCCGGATCGGTAAACCGGGCATCGTTGTCGGGAGCGCGGCCGATGGCGAAGGCCTGGAGGGCGTCGAGTTCGGCGAGGGTCTTCTCACCGTCGGAAGCTTGCAGGACGAGTCGGGTCATGATGGCCTCTTTCTGAATTCAACTGAGCGCCTGGCCGCGGTATGGCCGTTTGGCATCACGGAGCCTTGTCGCGGCGCAGGCGGACTGCGCCCAGATCCTCCACGCTGTCGACGACCAGGATACCGCTGAGCGCCTTGCAGAAGTGCTCGGGTATGGCCCCTTTGGTGTCGCCGGGGCCGACCTCCTGCCGCAGGATCTCGCGCGTCTCCTCGACCGACCAGGCGGGTGGCCCGGAGACGCTGACCTCCTCGAACAGGAAGAGCTTGATGCTGCGCGTCTGGATGTCGGCGCGCACCTCGGCGCTCTGCAGGGTCACGGGCAGCGTGCGCAGTTCCTGAACCAGCGCACGCGCCTTGGCGGCGTGACCCGTGGCGCCCGAGAGGCGCGCGATGTGCTTCTCGTTGAAGTAGGGGTTGGAGACTTTGAGCTTCTCCTCGATCGTGCGGATGTCGTCGGGAGTGAGCGTATTTGTACGGCGGTTGAGAACGATGCCGGTATAGAAGTCGTGCTCCAGCAGGACGAAGAGGTCGTAGATGCCGGGCTGCAGACCTTCGAGGCTGAAGCTGTTGTCGGGGCTGAGGCGCGCGATATGCACGGCGATGCGGTACTTGGCTTCGCTGCGCGTTCCGCCCTCCAGCAGTTTCGTGGTCTGGGTCACCTTGAGCTTCTCGCGCGATACGGCGAAGA
>CAYRPP010000370.1:0-1900 GCA_964426115.1 uncultured Lentisphaerales bacterium
GGCGGTCTCCGGGGCGGCGGTCACACGGGCGTGCGCGTAATGCGGATGTGGATGGCGGGGGCGGATTCGCCGCGCACCGCCAGGGCGCGCGCCACGCGGTAACCGGGCACCCAGGCGAGCGTGCCGCCGCAGAAGAGCAGCGGCAGACGGTCGCGCGCCTCGCGGGGGAGCTTGGCGTCCACGAAGATATCCTGGATCCTGCGGCTTCCCGTCATGCCGGTAGGGGCGATACGGTCGCCCGGCAGGCGGGCGCGGAGCGTCAGGGGCTGGCCGTCCGCAGCTTCGCGATCCAGGGAGCAGGCGGCCGGCCACTGGCCCAGGCGTGCCGGCTCGCGCAGGATGCCGTGTGCCAGCCGCGCCGTGATCGCCAGTCCCGGCCATTCGGCCTGTCCGGGGACCGGCAGGCGCAGCGGCGCGGGGCCGGGAACGGGAGCGGCGTGGCGCTCCAGGAATCCTAGACATCCTTGGCGGACGCCAAGGTGCAGGCTGCCCGGCAGCGTCAGCCGCCAGTCCGCCGGCCGGGCGAGGGCCTCGCGGAGGCGCTCGACGGAGGTGAAGCCCGAGGCTGCCGCCTGTCCCTGCCGCATCAGCCAGAGCCGCAGGATGCGCCGCTGCAAAGCGACGGGCTGGGAGGCCAAGCCGGGCAGAGGCAGGGAGAGGGCTGCTGCGGGATCCCCGGGGACACACTTCGCGGCCTGCCGTGCCAGCCATGCGCCGGCCAGGGCGTCGAGCGCCTCGTCGTCCGCCCGCAGGATCTCGGCCGAACGGGCGAGCGCGGGAGCCACCGGCCGGCCGGCGAGGCGCTCCAGGCAAGGCAGCAGGGCGTGGCGCACGGCGTTGCGCGCGATGCGGGTGTCCCGGTTCGAGGCGTCCTCGCGCCAGGGGATCCCCTGTGCGCGGAGCCACGCCTCGAGGGCCGCGCGCGGGAGGTCGAGCAGGGGGCGGATCAGGCGCAGCGTGCGGCCGTGGCGTGTCAGCACGGAACAGGGGCGCAGGCCGGCCAGGCCGCCGGCGCCGGCGCCGCGGACGAGGCGCAGCAGGAGGGTCTCGGCGACGTCGTCGGCCTGGTGTCCGGTGGCGACGGCGTCGAGCGCCTCGGCTCGGGCGCTTTCGAAGAAGAAGTCGAGCCGCGCCTCGCGGGCCGCCATCTCTAGCGAGCGCCCGCGGGCGGGCGCGACGCGCGCTGCGGCCGCGCGGCAGGCGAGACCGCGCGCGGCGGCGAAGTCGCGGACGAAGGCGCCGTCGGCCGTCGCGTCCGCGCCGCGCAGGCCGTGGTCAAGATGCAGCACCACGGGGACGACACCGGCCCGGCGGCAGGGTGGCAGGAGCAGGCAGAGCAGGGCTACGGAGTCGGCGCCGCCGGAGACGGCGATGCCCAGGCGACGCACGCCTGCAAGAAAAGCGTGCCTGCGGACGACTTCATCCATGAAGCGGTGTAGGTCGTCCGGCGCGGGTGTCTTGGCTCTCCGGGCGTGGTTCATGCGGGTTGAAGGCGCCGGGCGGGCGGTTGCCGTCCGGGCATGGAAGCGAAGGTAGCGTGTCGCCGACGCGTTGTCAAAGAGGAAAGTACGTAAAGTAAACGCATTTTTGCTGTTTATCATCCTTCCTCCACATGCTAAACTAATCCCGGCGCTTTATGAAGGGAGTATGACATCATGAAAAAAACACGCATTGTAACCCTGGTCTGCGGCGTGCTGGCCCTGTTTGTCCCGTCCATCCTGTCCGCCGCCGGGAGCGTCACGCTGTCGACACCCGTGCAGGCGCCGGAGGGGAACCCGCCGAATGGCATCCCCGTCGTGGTGACGGTGGACGCGACTCCCTCGGGTGGCGCCTCGATCAACGGAGTCTATCTCCTCTACCGCACCCTGGCCGCCGGGGCGCAGAGCTGGTGGATCACCAA
>CAYRPP010000371.1:0-1898 GCA_964426115.1 uncultured Lentisphaerales bacterium
TGCTTGCCGTTGCCCTCGATGCGGCAGTTCTCGACGACGGCATTGGCGTTGTTCAAGCAGAGCCCCATGCCGCGGGTGTCGTTGCCGGTGCCGCCGTTCTTGTTCGAATTGCCGTGGATGTAGCAACGGCGCACCGTGCCGCCGGCGGCGTAGATCCCGGCGCCATACAACTGGTCGCGGTTGCGCCAGTTATCGGCGATTTCACTGTCGGTCACGAGGCCGCCGTTCATGTAGACGCCGACGCCGTTCATTCCGCCATAGGTCGAATACGCGACGTTCGCGTCGATCAGGCAGTTGGTGACGGTTCCGCTCGACATGCTGATGCCGCCGCCGTACGCCAGGGTGCCGCTCCCCAAGCCGATCTGGTTGACCGTGAGGCGCACGTTCTCGACAAGGCCGTTCGCCGACATGTAGAGCCCGGCGCCGCCCAGATTGTTCGTGCAGCCGGTGATCGTGAGATCCCGGACGATCGATCCCGCCGCGGTGATGGAGACGCCGCGGTAGGCGGTGCTGAGCGCGCCACCGTTCAAGATGGTGGCGTCGCGGCCGGCACCCAGGATATAACATTGCGTGCCAAGCGCCAGTTCCGAGGAAAGCGCGTACGTACCGTCGGCGATATGAACCGTCGCGGTCGTGCTGGTTGACTTCCAGACGGTATCAAACGCATCATTCACTGAATGCGCGGCCTTCGCGGTCGTGTCGTAGGGATAGGTGTCCGAGCCTTCGGAATCCACGTAGACCGTGAACGGATGGAGGTCGACTGCATCGACGTACTCGTCTTCGGCGGAGCCCACGCCGTCGTCCACCACAAGCTTGAGCGTATGTTTGCCGTTGGAAAGCCCCGTGAACGTCGGCGTCGCGGAAGTCTGCCCCGAAAGGACGTCATCGACGTACCACGCGTAGGTGTAGCTTTCCGAGCCGCCGGCCGCGCGCGCGGAGACGGTCGGCGAGGCGCCCGAGGGCCAGTCGATCTGCGGCACGATGATCGCGCACTGCAGAGATCCCCCCCCGGAATAGACGTACTCGTAGCAGCCGAGGTCATAGGCGGCGCCCTGGGGACGGCTGGTGCCGACGAGGTCGATCGCGTAGCTCGGAACCGTCGCGCCCGCGTCGACGGCCGGCGACGGGAAACCGACGGTGAAGTCGCCGTTAGCCGGATCGACGAAAAACGGATCCGTAGCCATATTGCCCACCGCCTTCGATGTCGTGACCGAGGCGAGGGTATCGACGATGTTCGTGTTGAACGTGCCGCCCGACACCGCGACGTCGCCCGACGTGCCGTTTCCGTAGACGATGTTGTTCACCGCCGTGCCGCCCGTCATCTTCAGCCCGGCGAAGGGAGCCGGCGCCACATTGTCCGCCACCGTGCAGTTGTACAGGAATCCACCGGAAATCTCTACGCCCGCCGTGTAGCCCGCGCCGGTTGTCTTGTGGCCTTGGACGAGTGAGTTGCGCAGGGTGCCGGCGCTCATCCAGACGCCGTGGATGTCGTTCGAGACGATGATGCAGCTATCCACCAGTCCGTTCGCGTTGTTCATGTACACGCCCATGCCGCGCGTATTGCTTAGGTTGCCGTATGCATAGCCCAACGAACCGTTGTTCTGGATGCGGCACCGGAGCAGCGTCCCCGCACCGGCGATCGCCACGCCGCCGCCGTAGAACTCGTGGCGCGCACGCCAGTTGTCCTTGATGACCGAATCGACGACGAGGCCGCCAGTCATGTAGACGCCGATGCCTAAGGTGCCGCCGTAGCCGGAATACACGCTGTTGTTGTCGATCAGCGCATTCGTCACGACGCCGCCGGTCATGTAGATGCCGGTGCCGTAGTAGAGGTTGTAGCGCCGGTCCTGATTGAACGAAACGCGCACCGTGTCCGCGGTGCCCGCGGTCATGTAGAC
>CAYRPP010000372.1:0-1888 GCA_964426115.1 uncultured Lentisphaerales bacterium
CGGGGCGGCGCATCGCGATCGTGCACGACGAGAGCGGGGTCACGCGCGACCGGATCGTGCGCCGGGTGCCATGGCAGCCGGCCCCCTTCGATCTGGTCGACACCGGCGGCGTGCGCCTGCGCCGCGGCGAGGGCGCCGCCGACCAGGTCGAGGCCGGGGTGATCGAGCAGGTCGAGGCGGCGCTGGCCGAGGCCGCCGCCGCGATCCTTGTCGTGGATGCCCAGGCCGGCCTGCATCCGTTCGACGCCGAGGTAGCGCAGATGATCCGCCGCGCCGGCGTGCCATGCTGCGTGGCGGTCAACAAGTGCGACCTGCCGCAGCACGAGGCCGTCATGCCGGACTTCGCGCCGCTCGGCATGGCCCTCTTTCCAGTATCGGCCCTGCATGACCGCGGCGTCGCCGCGCTGCTCGACGAGATCACGGCGGCCCTGCCTCCGGGCGGGGAACTCGCGCCAGACCGTCCGCTGCGGGTGGCCATCGTCGGGCGCCCGAACGCCGGCAAGTCCTCCTACATCAACCGCCTGCTGCGGAGTCCGCGGGTCATCGTCTCGGATGTCGCCGGCACGACGCGCGACAGCATCGAGGTGCCCTTCGCCATCGGCGCGGGTCCCGGGGCGCGGCACTATCTACTCGTCGACACGGCCGGCATGCGCCACGTCCACCGCATCGACAGCGCCGTCGAACGCTTCAGCCTCTTTCGCGCCGAGCGCGCGGTCGCCGAGGCCGACCTTGCCGTGCTGATCATGGACGCCGCGCAGGGGCCGACGCTGCAGGACAAGCACATCGCCGCCGTGATCGAGAAGGCACACAAGGGATGCGTCCTGGCGGTGAACAAGTGGGATATCGCCATGGCGCAGGGCATGACGCAGGCGCACTACGAGCCGGCGCTGCGGGAGGCGATGCCTTTCATGGGTCACTGCCCGGTGGTCTTCATCTCCGCGCGGGACGGCTTCAACGTCCGGCAGAGCGTGGCGGCGATCGACGAGGTCGCCGCGAACATCCGTCGGGTGCTGCCGACCGGCCCGCTCAACCGCGCCTTGGGCGAGGCCGTCGCGCGTATCAACCTGCCGGGCGCCGGCCTGCGCCGCCTGCGGGTCTTCTACGCAGCGCAGACGGGCACGGCGCCGGTCGAGATCCGGGTATTCGTCAACGACACCCGCCTGGTGACCGGCAACTTCACCGAGTACCTGGTCCGCGCGCTGCGGTCGCGCTTCGCGCTCGCGGGAGCGCCTGTCGTCATCCGCTACCGCTCGCGACCGCGTGCCGAGGGCGCCGGGCCGGAGCGCACGGCGGCCCCGGCACGCGGATCGCGGCGCGCGCCGCCGTCCGCGCGCGGCCGCCCGGCACGTCCCGCCGCACGGCGCGCGCACCCCCGCGTTCAGCGTTGAACGTTCTGCCTGCTGCCGGCTTCCGACCGCCATATTTTCCGCCGCCCCGCGCGCTTGGCCTGCCGCTCCCCAGGACACCAGACGGATAACAAGGGCCAGGGTGGCGCGGGCGGGTGGTCTGTGCTAAGCTACGTCCATGGAGAAACAGACCCGGAACACAATTGTGCTGGCGCTGGTCTACCTGGCCGTGGCGGCGGCGGGCTTGGTCGGCGGGCGCCTGGCCACGAACCTGACGCCCCTGCGCAGCGGCATGAACGGTCTGCAGGTGGCGGGGACCGTGGCCATCGTGCTCGGCGGCTGCGCGCTCTTCTCGCTGGCGACGCAGCTCTTCTTCGCGTTACGCAAGCGTCCGGTGGTCGAGGGGCTGATGCTGACGCGCCTCTACTGGCTGGTGGCCGCGGTCGTCGCCGTCGGCGCCGTGGCCTACGGTTTCGGGGTGCTCGGCTCCTTCGGCACGGCCTTCAGCATGTTCGGCGGCATGCTGCTGGGCTGGTCGCTGC
>CAYRPP010000373.1:0-1875 GCA_964426115.1 uncultured Lentisphaerales bacterium
AGTGACCGTCCCGGGGCTGCTGGCCCACGAGTCGGCGATGAAGGGCGGCGTCTGGATCGACGTGCCGAGGTTCGGCTGGTGAACGGCTAGCGAAGGTGAAGCGCCAAAGGCGCGCGCGGTCGCGGGGCGAAGCGAAGCCGATTCCGATGCGCGGCGATGTCGCGTGGCCGCCGCGGAAGCCTTTCCGTTTCACAATCACTCCTGCCGATGGCCGGTTTTATGCTATCATGATGGCCAGAGATGGCGATGAACGACCATCATAGGACAATTCCTCCTACGCCGGTCACCTGCACGCGTGCCGGACGACCGCGGAGGCCCTGGCGCGGGGCGGCCTTGGCCGTTCTGCTGCTGGCGGCCGGCGCGGCCCTGTGGAGCAGCCGGCGGGATACGACGGCGGCGGACGCGCTGAGCGCCGCGGTCGGCCGGGCAGAGGGTGCGGCGCGGCACGCGGGCGCCGGGCAGGCGGCGTATGGCGCGTCGTCCGCGGAGATGGCGCCGGCCCGGCGCCTGCCGTCCGCGAACCGTGGTCGCCGGGATGCGGCACAGACCATGACCGGCGCGCGACCCGGCGCGACGGGGAGCGTCGCCCCGGCGCCGCCCGCGGCGCCGCAATCCACGGATGGCGCACCGGAGGAGCTTCCCGTCTTCGCCGCGCTGCGGGCCAGCCGCGGCCAGCCGGTCCCGCCCGAGGTCGCCGCGCTCGCGCGCCAGATCACGCAGGGCGCGACAAACGAGGCCCAGCGCGCCCGCGCGCTCTACGACTGGATCACGGCCAACATCCGCTACGATGTCCAGGAGTGGGCGCACATCACCGGGGGCGGCAGCAGCTACATGAACGCGCACGACCCCCTGAGCGTGCTCGCGCGCGGCACGACGGTCTGCGCAGGTTACGCTTGGCTCTTCGACGCCATGGCGAGCAGCGTGGGGCTCGGCAGCACCTTTCTGATAGGCGCGGTTCGCGGCTACCGCGGCACGCCCGACGACACGCTGGTCAGCGCCTTCAAGCATGCCTGGAACGCCGTACTGGTCGATGGCGACTGGCGCTTGCTCGACGCCACCTGGGGCGCGCGCCAGACCGGCGAGGACGCGGAAGGCTATCTGGGCCGCCAGGCCTACTATTTCGACACGCCGCCGGGCCAAATGATCTTCGACCACCTGCCGGAAACGCCCGAGTGGCAGCTCCTGACGGATCCGCTGCCCGACGCGGCCGCTTTCAATCAGCTTCCCAACCTCAAGCCGACCTTCTTCCAGCACGGGCTACGGCTGGGAGACGCCTTCGCCAGCACGGTGGTCGCCGACGCCGCCAGCGGCGGCACGCTGACCGTCGCCGCGCCCGCGGCGGTGGACGTGGCCGCCACCCTGGCGCCGCTCGACAGCGGCGCGGCAGCCAGTCAGGTTCCCGTGCGAACCTCCGGCCCGCTCCGCGAGATCGCCATCGGCGGCCTCTCCCCGGGCGCGTACATCCTCCGGCTCTACTCCCGGGCGTCGGACGGCGAGACCTTCGCCTGCAGTGCCGATTTCGTCATCCGTGCCGAATAGGAAACCCAGGCCCATGCGCCGGGGTTGACGTTTCGCAGCGCGCTGGAGAAGCTCGGCGCGATCCAGATGCTCGATGTCCACTTCCCAACCACCGACGGACGCGAGATCGTCTTCGCGAGATACATCATGCCGGAGCCCGACCAGCAGCTTGTCATCGGCGCCCTGGGCTGGGAACCGCCGTCGCAGCCACCTCCGCGGATCACAGCCGCAGGGTCGCTCGAAAACACGTAGTGCCTACAGACTTCCGGGAAATCGTCGCTGATTTCCAATGAACTACAGAACTTGAGAGTGGCGAGTTCTCGATGAGTTCATGGGTGGCGCGCGAGCGCATTCCGC
>CAYRPP010000374.1:0-1867 GCA_964426115.1 uncultured Lentisphaerales bacterium
GCCCGGCGCTTCGCCCGCGAGGGCGCCCGCGTGGTGCTGGCCGAGATCTCCGAGCCGCTGGGCCAGGCGGCGGAAACCGCCATCCGCGCCGATGGCGGCGAGGCGTTCTTCGTCCGGACGGATGTCGCCAGCAGCGCGTCGGTCCGCGCCCTGATGGAGACGGTCCGGACGCGCTTCGGCGCGCTGCACGTGCTCTACAACAACGCCTCGGTGTTCCTGGCCGGGGCGGATGGCGTAGTGACCGAACTCGATGAGGAGACCTGGACGCGGATCCTCGCCATCAACCTCAACAGCGTCTTCCTCTGCTGCAAGTACGGGATTCCGCTGATCGCGGCCAGCGGCGGCGGCTCGGTCATCAACACCGGGTCGAGCGCGGCTGTGATCGGCGTGCCCGGGTGCGACGCCTACACGGCCACCAAGGGCGCCACGGTCGCTCTGACGCGCTCGATGGCGGTCGCCTGCGGCAAGCGCGGCGTGCGCGTCAACTGCATCTGCCCGGCGGGCATCGCGACCGAGATGGTCAAGGCCAGCAATCTCGACGATCCCAACTTCGACGCCGCCTACTTCTTCCGCAAGGCGCCGCTGAGCCGGCTGGGCACCCCCGAGGAGGTGGCTGCCCTGGCCCTCTTCCTCGCCTCGGACGAGTCGAGCTATCTCAACGGCGCCATCATCCGCGCCGACGGCGGCAGCACGATCACCCCGATCGCCTAGTCCTGGCGCGTCATGAGCGCCCGGATTTCCTGGGTCGAAAGGTCGCGCCACTGCCCCGGCTGCATATCCTCGGGGAGCAGCAGGTTGTCGATCGCGATGCGGGTCAGGCTGATGGTGTTGAGCCCCACCTGCGCGCACATCTTGCGGATCTGCCGGTTGCGCCCCTCGTGCAGGACGAACCGCAGCCAGGTGTGTCCGCCCTGCTTGCGCAGCAGCGTGACCTGCACCGGGCGGAGGGTGTAGCCGTCGATCTCCATGGGCTCGCGCAGGCGGGCGAGCGTGGCGGCGTTGCAGGGGCCGGCGACCTCGACGCGGTAGATCTTGCGGTGACCGTAGCGCGGGTGCGTCAGGTGCGCGATGAGGGCGCCGTCGTTCGAGAGCAGCAGCAGGCCGCCGCTGTCGCGGTCGAGCCGCCCGACCGGCACGAGCCGGCCGGGCACGTCCGTGATCAGGTCGCAGACCGTCCGGCCCTGCGCCCCGTCCGCGCTGCAGAGCAGTCCGACCGGCTTGTTCATCATGATGGTGCGCCGCCGGCCGGGGCCGGGTAGGGGCTGATTGTCGAACTGGATCTGATCCGTGCCCGGGACGACATGGTGACCGGGCTCGCGGATCACCTTGGCATTGACGCGCACGCGCCCGGCCTGGATCATCTCCGCGGCGCGGCGGCGCGAGGCGATGCCCGCCTGCGCCAGCACCTGTTGCAGGCGCAGAGGCGCCTCGGCCCCGCGGGCCTGGCCCTCATCGCCCGAGATCGTTCCCGGCGCGACCGGGGCGGGGCGTTGCCGGTTTGACGCGCGGCGCGCGGCATCGTATGATGCGTGCGCTTGAGTTCGGGGATCACGCGGATTGCGTGCCGGACGCGCTTGCTGGTGTTCGTTTTTCACGTGGATGGCAGGCGGCGGGAGTGGCAGATGGGCTTGATCGATCGTCCCTACATGCGGCAAGACTTTGCCGGAAGGCCGCGGGTCGGCCTCTCCGGCCGGCTCCGTTTCGCCCTCTGGCTGCTCGTCAAGAGCCTGCGGAGCCTGTGGCGCTAAAGTATAACGGGTCTGGAGTCCCGGATAAAGTGAGAAGTCGCGGTTTGATCCTCTACGATCTCGATGGAACGCTGATTGACTCGCGCGCCGATCTGGCCGCGGCCGTCAACGCGGTGCGC
>CAYRPP010000375.1:0-1867 GCA_964426115.1 uncultured Lentisphaerales bacterium
CTCGACAAGCTGGTCTGGTTCATGGGCCTGCCGGTCGCCGCCTCGGTCGTCGATTCGCGCGGGCGCCTCTGGCAGGTGCTGCGGGCGCTGATCTACGGTCTCGCCATCCAGGCCGCGCACGTCTGCATTCGCAATCCGCTTGATGCCCTGGCCATAACAGGGCGTTTCGACGGCACCCGCATGCAGGCACACTTCACTTTTGCGCAGGAGCTGATCCACCAGGGAAACCTGGTCGACGGGCAGCGGCTGATGGTCGGGCTGGTGGGGGCCGTCGCCTTGGTCATGGGAAGCGGCGCGCTGGCGCGCCTGGGCACGCGGCGGCTGACTCTGGCGGTCGGTCGCGAACCCGCCGTCGAGGGCGCGGCGGCGCGCTCCTGGAGCCTGCACATAAGGGTCTGGCCGCTGCTCATCGGTTTGCTGGCCGCCGCCGAGATCCTGGTGATGAAGCGCGGCTCGTGGTTCAGCACGGTTCTCGTGCTGCTCGTTCTGGGAGGGCGGCGCCTGCTGCGGTGGCGCTGGCTGCTGCCGGCCATCGTCCTGCTGGCGGCCCTGGCTGCGGGCGTGACGCCGGTGCGCCAGCGCCTGGCGGGACTACGGAAGGAGTTCACCACCGTTTCCGGCGGTCGCCTGGCGATGTGGACCGAGGTCGCCCCGGTACTGCTCAAGGAACATCCCTGGGGCATCGGCTTCCGGGCGATGACCAGCGAGCGCATGCGCCAGATCGCACCCCAGATCGAGCGCGACCGCGACCACCTGCATTCCAACTTCGTGGAGATGGCCGTCTCGCTCGGATGGGCCGGACTGGCCCTCTACCTGGTCTGGATGGGCTTCATGCTGCGCGATGCGCTGGCGTCCGGCGACGCGCCGCAGCCGCTCTTCTGGATGATTCTGGCCCTGTTCCTCAACGGCGTGGTCGAGTACAACTTTGCCGACGCGGAGATTGTCGTCATGCTGGGCCTTTTGGGCGGCCTGGCGGCCGCCGGACGCCGGTTGAGGAGAACGAAGGAAGAAACCCATGGCCATACTGGAACGGTTCCGGCTTGACGGACGCAAGGCACTGGTGACCGGGGCCGGCCGCGGCATCGGCAAGGCCTTTGCCACTGCGCTGGCCGAGGCGGGGGCCGACGTGGCGGTTGTCGACTGCCTGGCCGACCTCGCCGCGGCGTCCGCCGCCGAGATCGCCGCCGCCACGGGGCGCCGGACGCTGTCGGTGGCGGCCGACATCAGCCGCGCCGGGGATCCCGACCGCCTGGTGGCTGAGGTCGTGGAGGCCTTCGGGCGCCTCGACATCGCCGTCAACAATGCCGGCATCTCGATCCCCATCAAGCCGCTGACGGAGGTGACCGACGCGGAGTGGGAGCGCCAGATGGCGGTGAACCTGACCGGCACCTGGGCCTGCATCCGCGCCGAGGCGCGGGCGATGCGGCCCAACGGCTACGGCAAGATCATTAACACAGGCTCCATCTGCGGACACATCGTCTGGCCCGATCCGCAACTGCCCTACAGCGTCTCGAAGGCCGGGATCATCCATATGACCCGCGCCGCGGCGGCGGAGCTGATCCGGCACGGCATCCGCGTCAACAGCATCAGCCCCGGGGTGACCCGCGTGGCCGACCTTTTCCCCGAGGTCGTGGATGTCTTCTTCAAGACCGCGCCCATAGACCGCACGGGCACGCCCGCCGACCACCAGGGTGCGCTGGTGTTCCTGGCCTCGGAGGTCTCGGACTTCATGGTGGGACAGGACCTGGTCCTCGACGGCGGCTATTCCATCATGTAGGACGGAGCTATGGCCGCACCTGCGATCAACCCCGAGACCACGCGGCGCATCCGGCAGCTCATGGAGCGCGCCGGCATCCGCGACGCCGAC
>CAYRPP010000376.1:0-1858 GCA_964426115.1 uncultured Lentisphaerales bacterium
AGGCCGCCGCCGCCATCGACTCCGGCGCGGCCCTCGACAAGCTGGAGCGGCTGGTTGCCTGGACCCGGCAATAGGCCGCGCGGCACGGAAACAGAACACATGACCATCCTTGAAACCATTGTGGCGGCCCGGCGGCAGGCGGTCGCCGATGCGCGGAAACGCGTGTCGCAGGCCAGCCTTGAGCACGCGGCCGCCGGTCGGCGCGACTACCGCGGCTTTGCCACCGCGCTCGCCCGTCCCGGACTCCGCGTGATCGCGGAGATCAAGCGCGCCTCGCCCTCGCGGGGGCCGATCGCGCCCGCGCTCGATCCCGCCGCCCTGGCGCGCGCCTACGCCGACGGCGGGGCCGCGGCGCTCTCGGTGCTGACCGAACCGGACTTCTTCCAGGGATCGCCCGACGACCTGCACCGCGCCCGTGCCGCGACGGAACTTCCCGTGCTGCGCAAGGACTTCATCATCGACCCCTACCAGGTCTACGAGACGGCCGCCCTCGGCGCCGACGCCCTGCTGCTGATCGTCCGCGTGCTGGACGACGCGCAGCTCCACGAACTGCACGCGCTGGCCCGGCAGCTCGGACTGGATGTCCTGACGGAAGTCCACGACGCGCGGGACATCGCGCGCGCCAACGCCCTCGGCGCGCCCCTGGTCGGCATCAACAACCGCGACCTGGCGCAGTTCAAGACCGATACCGGACAGGCGACACGCCTGGTCGGCCAGCTCCATCCCGGCTGCCTGCCAGTGGCCCTGAGCGGCATCCGGACCGCCGACGACATCCGGCGTACGCTGGCTGGCGGCATCACGCGCGTCCTGGTGGGCGAGTCGCTGGTGCTTGCGCCTGATCCCACCGCGACGCTGCGCGAGTGGATCGCCGGCGCGCCGTCCGCAGGGGATTTGACGCAGAGGCGGGGAGACGCAGAGGAGAAGGTAGGGCAGGCATTTCTGCCTGCCCCCCGCGCGGGAGATTTAACGCAGAGGCGGGGAGACGCAGAGGAGCCAGGCACCTGCCATCCCCTCTCCAACCTGAAAATCTGCGGCATCATGGATCGCGCGACGGCCGAGGGATGCGCCCGGGTGGGTGTTGGGGCGCTGGGAGCGGTCTTTTTCCAGGGCAGCCCGCGCTACGTGACGCCGTGTCAGGCGCGTGAGATGTTTGCGGGCCTGCCGCCGGCGATTGCGCGTGTCGGCGTCTTCGTCGACCGGCCAGCAGACGAGGTGATCGCCGTGGCGCGCGAGGCGGGGCTTGGCACCGTGCAACTGCACGGCGCCGAAACCGCCGTGACCTGCCGCCGCGTGCAGCAGGCCGGTTTCCGCGTCATCAAGGTTCTCAAGACCGGCGGAACGGCCCTCGTGGCGGCCGCCCGCGCGCTGCCGTCCGGAGTCGGCGTGCTCGTGGAATGCGGCCGCGGCGCCCTGCCCGGCGGCAACGGCGCCGTCTGGCAGTGGCAGGAGGCCGCGCCCCTGGCGGCGGAATGCGCGTTCGCGCTGGCGGGCGGGCTGACCTCCGCGAATATTCTGGAGGCAACCCGCCGCTCCGGGGCCGCCGCCTGGGATGTCAGCTCGGGCGTCGAACGCGCGCCGGGCGTCAAGGATCTTGCGGAGGTTGAGACGCTGGCAAGGCGGCTCCGGGAGGCGCTCGCCTCCGGAACCCTTGCGAACCGCGCGCCGGGCTTCTGGGTTCACGCTGCGGGAGGTTTGCAGGCATGAGCCATCCGCAGCTTGAGAACATCAACATCAAGTCGGTCGAGCCGCTGGCCACGCCGCGCCAGTTGCGGGCCGCCGTGCCGCATACCGCCCTCTCAGCATGCACGGTCATGCAGGGACGCGCGGCCATCGAGCGCATCCTCGACGGCGAGGACCG
>CAYRPP010000377.1:0-1853 GCA_964426115.1 uncultured Lentisphaerales bacterium
CCGATGCCGAAGTCGCGGTCGCCCTCGATCTCCTTGGGCTGCGTCTCATCCTCCAACTGGACGCCGATCGAGTTGTGCATGCCCGTCGAGTGGCCCTGCAGCGCTATCATGAAGGGGTATGGCGGCCTGGCCGTTGTTGGCAGGCAGACATAGGCCGGCACGTCCGCATGGCGCTCGCTGGAGAAGACGACCTTCTCGATGATGCCGAGCGGGTGCTCGCGCCGCCATAGGCGCCGCGGCCGGAGCGGCACGCGCTCGGCGGGCTGCTCGCCCAGCAGGGCCAGCAGGCGGCGCCGGAGCCTGCGCTGCCAGGCGGCAACATCGCCGCCGGCATAGTGCAGTTCCGGCACGAGCGCCTTCATGGCGGCGTGGTGTACCAGGGACGGGGAGTAGGCGGCGGGCATCTTCATGCGTGTCCTTTCGGTGTGGTGCGGCGCTACGACGCGTCGGGGTGATGCGGTGGCCGGCGACGGAGCGCGATGAGCAGGATGCATGCCTCGTACAGCAGGCACATGGGAATGGCCATGGCGATTTGCGAGACGGGATCCGGCGGGGTCAGCACCGCCGCGAGGATGAAGATGACCACGATGGCGTGGCGCCGCTTGTCGCGCAGCATCCGGGCGGAGACGATGCCCATGAAACCCAGCGCCAGGAGCACGAGCGGCAACTGGAAGGCGATGCCGAAGGCCAGCAGCGTCTTGACGATCAACGCCACGTAGTCCTCGATCTGCAGCGGCCAGAGCGCGATGCCCATCCAGTCGTTGACGCGGAAGAGGGCCTTGATCGCCAGGGCGAGCGCGGTCTTGTAGGCCAGCCACACGCCGCCGATGAAGAGCAGGGCCGAGAGCAGCAGGGAGCCGCGGACCGCGTGGCGCTCGCGCGGCGTGAGGCCAGGGAAGACGAACTGCGCGATGAAGAAGAGCAGGAACGGGAGGCTCAGCAGCAGCCCGCCCCAGAGCATGATCCTGAAGAGGATGCTGACGCCGATTCCTAACTGCTGGCCGCTGACCAGCGCTGCCGGGTCGTGGCCGGCCAGCGCCAGCGGCAGCAGCAGAATCTCGAGCACACGCGGCGCCAGCGGCGCGACGGCCAGCGTGGCCGCGAACCAGGCGGCAAGGCAGCGCACGACGCAGGTCCGCAGGTCGGTCAGGTGCTCCAGCAGCCCGCGTGGCGGGTCGTCGTGACGGCGCATGGCCCCAGCATCCGCGCTCATGGAACCGGCGGCTCCCCGTCCGTCACGGGCGGGCGCTGGGGTTTCGCCGCCGCCGCATCACCGGCCTCCGTGCCGCCCGGTTTCGCGGGCGCGCGCGCTTCATCGTCCTCCAGATCCGCCTGGGAGACTTGCTCCCGCAACTGCTCGGCCGCCTGGTTGATCCGGGCGATCCAGCGCCCAAGACTGCGCGCGAGGCCGGGAAGCCGCCTCGGCCCGTAGACGACCAAGGCGACCATAAAAAGCAAAAGCCACTCGCCCGGCCCGACGGAGTCGAGGATCAGGGCAAGTGGCATCGGGGCGCCGCCAGGCAATGGCCGGCCCTCTACTCGTAGAGGGCGAACTCGCCGCGGCGGTTCTGGCGCCAGGCGTCCTCGCCCGTGCCCTGGACGGCCGGCCGCTCCTCGCCGAAGCTGCGCGACTGGATGCGGTCGGCGGAGATGCCGAGGTTTACAAGGTAGGTGCGCACGGAAAGGGCGCGCTGCTCACCCAGCGAGAGGTTGTACTCGTTGCTGCCGCGCTCGTCGCAGTGCCCTTCGACGATCAGCACGTTGCGCGTGTTCTGGTTGAGATAATCGGCAACCTTCTCGATCTTCGAGACCTCCTCCGGCGCGAGCTGGAACGAGTCGTAGCCGAAATAGAC
>CAYRPP010000378.1:0-1853 GCA_964426115.1 uncultured Lentisphaerales bacterium
CGCGCAGTGGCCGTCTCGGAGATTTGGCCCCATAAAACCATCCCATGCCCCTTGAATCAACCATCCATGCCGGTCTGTTGCAGGGCCGCAAGCTGGGGCTGCGCTACCGTCTGGCCCTGCCGCGCGCCGCCCTGCGCGGCCGCAACGGCGTGCGGCTCGGCGTTGGCGCGGGGGCCTCGCTCGATTTCCACGACTACCGCGACTACCATCCCGGCGACGACCTGCGTCACCTCGATTGGAGCGTCTACGCCCGCAGCGACCGCGAGGTGGTCAAACTCTTCCGCGAGGAGGTGGCGCCACACCTCGACCTGGTGCTCGACCGTTCTTGCTCCATGGCGCTCGAAGGAACGCCCAAGGCCTTCGCCGCCGCGACGTTGGCCGCCGCCTGCGCCACGGCCGCGGAACAGGCTCACTGCACCCGCACTCTCTGGCTGGCCGGGGAACGCATCGACGCGTTGCCCAACTCGCGCGACGATCCCGCCGCCTGGCCTCCCTTCGCCCTCGATGACGCCACGGTGCCCGATGCCGCCCTGCTCCACCGCGCCCCTGCCTGGCGTCCGCACGGCGTGCGGGTGCTGGTCAGCGACCTCCTCTGGCCTGCCGATCCGGCTCCGCTGCTGAGCCGTCTGGCGGGCGGCGCCGCCGCCCTGACGGTCATCCAGTTGCTGGCGGACGACGAAGTTTCGCCCACCCCCCGCGGGGCCTGCCGACTGGAGGACGTCGAGAGCGGCGACCATGCCGACCTGCTGGTCGACACGACGGCCTGCGCCGCCTACGCCACCGCCCTGGCACGCCACCGCGAAAGCTGGTCGACAGCCTGCCGCGCCTGCGGCGCCGCGTTCGTACCGGTCACGGCGGAGCAACTCGTCGCCAATGGCCGCCTCCCGGCGCTCGAGTCCTGCGGCCTGCTGGAAGCCATGTGAGATGCTCTTCGCCTTTCCATACGCGCTGACGGGTTTGGCGGTCGTCGCCGGACTCGTGGCCGTCTACACATTCCGCGCGCGTTTCCGGCGCCGCCCGGTCTCCAGTCTGATGCTCTGGCGCCAAACGCAGCGCCCGCGACTGGGCGGCGCTCACCGCGACCGGCTGCGCCTGCCGCCGCTCTTCTACCTGGAACTGGCGGTCCTCGCGGCCCTGCTGCTGGCGGCGCTTGGCCCCCACATCCGCCGTCCCGACCCCGGCACGCTGACCGTAGTCTTCGACACCTCCGCCTCCATGGCCGCGCGCGACGAGACGGGGCAGACACCGCAAACCCGTGGCGCGCGGGCGCTGCAGTCCGCCATCCGCCAGGCCGGCCATGCCCGCGTGCGCCTCCTCCTGGCGCGCCCCGCGGGCCCCGAGAGCGACAGTCCGGTGCCGCCCGCCCAGGCCGCCGCGCGTCTGCGCCAGATTCCGTGCCACGATCCGGGCGATTCGCTGGCGGCGACCCTCGCGCGCGCCGGCGAGCTGTCGGGCCCCGCCGACGATATCCTCGTGCTGACGGACCGCGCACCAGAGGCCGGCGCGAACCTGCGGCCCGGAGTGCGTTGGCTCGCCTTCGGGCGGCCCCAGTTCAACCGGGCACTGACCCTGGCGGAACGCACCTGGCTCGGGCAGGGGCGCGAGAGCCTGCTGATCGAAGTCACGGAGTTCGGCACGCCGGAGGACGGCATTCCGCTGCGCGTGGCGCCCCTGGCCGGCGGGGCGCCGCTCTTCGAGGGCCGCATCGCCCCCGGCGACAAGGGACGCGCGCGGCAGCGCCTAGACCTGCCGACCGGAACTCCTGAGCTCGTGGTGGAACTTCCCTCCGACGCACTGGCTATCGACAACCGCGCCATCCTGGTTCCCGATCCGCCGCGGCCCGTGGCCGTCGC
>CAYRPP010000379.1:0-1838 GCA_964426115.1 uncultured Lentisphaerales bacterium
GGGGCGTGAAACGTGAAACGTGATGCGTGAAACGTGATGCGTGATGCGTGATGCGTGATGCGTGATGCGTGAAACGTGATGCTGATGCGTGATGCGTGATGCGTGAAACGTGATGCGTGATGCGTGATGCGAAGAACGCTCAACGCGGAACGCTGTTCCCGAGGGTGGGGCGAGCTGTCCCCAGCGAGCCGCAGCGCGGGGAGATTCACCACGAAGGTAAGGGAGAAAAGGGGCAAAAGCGATGGCAAAAGAAGCGCTTTACAAATTCCAGGATGTGTAATACATTGGAACGCGATTCTGATATGCGGAATCGGCGGGACGTTTGAACAACACGCTGCATAACGGCTTCAAGCTGCTGGAACTGCTGGCGGCCATCGGGCGCGAGGTCTCGGTCACCGAGCTCTCCGCGCAGGCTTCGCTGCCCCCGAGCCATGTCTGCCGCCTGCTGAAGACGCTGCTCCAGACCGGCTACGTCGAGCAGAGCGCGGAGACCCGCCGCTACCGTGTCAGCCTCAAGCTTCTCAACCTGGCACATGCCCGCCTCGTGAACCTGGATTTCCGGCGCATCGGCCATCCCTATGCCATGCAGCTCGCCGAGTCGCTCCAGGCGCACGCCTTCCTCTCGCAGCCGCTGCAGGGGCGCTCGATCATCGTCGACGTGGCCTACCCGAGCGGCAGCCTCGCCGACAGCGGCATCGTCGTCGGCCAGATCCACAGTGTCTGCCACAGCGCCTGCGGCAAGGTCTGCGCGGCCTACGCGACCGACGCGGAGCGCGCGCGGCTCTTTGACGAGCTGGAGGCCTCCGGCGCCCCCGAGCCGCGCGCGGAGCGCCTGGCCGAGTTCGCGCGCATCCGCGAGAGCGGTCTCGCCGTCCGCGACGAGGAGGGTGTGCTGGCGATTGCCGCGCCTCTCTTCCAGGCCGGCGGACAATTCTGCGGCGCGCTGGGAGCCCTGCTGCCGACGGGCGCCGTGCTGGATGAGCGCACCGGGCAGGAGATCCGGCGCCTTGCCGCCGCCCTCTCATTCGGTCTCGGCTATCCCCTCTCACAGTGATTTCACCACCACCCCATCACGAAAGAGTCCTCATGAAGACACACGAGCTGAAACAACTGGCGCGCGAGGCGGGTGCCGATCTCGTCGGCATCGCGCCGGCCGCCCGCTGGGCCGACTGGCCCGCCGCCCAGAATCCCCGCACGCTGCTGCCGACCTGCCGCTCGGTCATCGTCATCGGGCGACGCGTGCTGCGCGGCGCCTTCCGCGGCGTCGAGGAGGGCACGAACTTCTCGTCGACCTACGGCATATTCGGCATGAACTGGAACGAGCACGATTTCCTCTCGCGCACCGTCCAACAGGTCGCCTGCGCGGTGGAGGCGGCGGGCTGCGAGGCGGTGCCCCTCTTCGGCGGCGCCATGCCCAACGCCCCGATGCAGCTCGACAGCAAGGCGCTGGCGCATGCGGCGGGGCTCGGCTCGGTCGGCAAGGGCGGGTTCTTCCTGACGCGCGAATACGGCCACCGCCAGCGCTTCGCGCTCATTCTGACCGATCTGGAGCTGGAGGGTGATCCGGTCGTCGATCTCGACTTCTGCAAGGATTGCGACGCCTGCCTGAAGGCGTGTCCGCTCCAGGCGCTCGTCGACAAGGGCGGCGCCGCCTTTGCCCTCGACACCCAGCTCTGCCAGCAATGCGCCAACGGCCGCACGTCGTCCTACGCGTACGCCTACGAGCGTATCGACCGGCTGGCCGCCTCCTGCGGCCGCGCCTGTCTCGTCGCGCTCGAGAAGAAGGTGGGCAACCGCTTCGCCGCCCCCTTCCGCCGCCGTTCCGTCTGGACGCGCGA
>CAYRPP010000380.1:0-1828 GCA_964426115.1 uncultured Lentisphaerales bacterium
GCGGCTCGTCATGCGCCTGCTGGCCGCCGATCCCAGGCAACGCCATCCGGACTGCGCCGCGTTGGCCGACGATATCCAGGCGCAGATCCGGCATCTGGAGGCGCCGCCAGCCCCTTCAAACCAGGAAACACCAGGATCCGCGGCGGCGCTCCGCCGCTCATCGCGGCGGCGGCGCGCGGGCCAGGCGGCGCTCGTGGCCGTGGCGCTGATCGAGGCGGCGGTGCTGCTCGACATGCTGCTGGGACATGGGTCAGCGAGCCGCTCCGTGGCACCGCACGGCACGCACGCGGTCACCGCCGCTCCCGTCACGGCTCCGGCGGACGGACCGGCGGCGCAAGCGGCGTTGCAGCCTTTCACGGAGCCCGGCCTGCCCGTTCCGGTTCCCGATCCGCCGGCTTTCACCCGCCGGCTCGATCCCGGCTGGTTCAGCGTCAATCTCGGCGCGAGCGTGCGCGGCAGCACCGTCTGGCGCCAAGGCGCACTGATCGTACTAAGCGATGGCGCCGGCCTCATGCTGGACCGCGACGATTGCCGCTATGTCCATACCGGGGTCACCGGCGACTTCTCCTTCACGGCGGAGCTCGGAGCGATCGCCACGACCGACGCCGACGCCCTGACCGGGCTGCTGGTGCGCAACGGGCGCGAGACGGATGCCCCCGGACTCTTCTTCGGCCTGCGGGGAGACGGTCGGCCGGAACTCTACCGTCGCAAGCGCGGAAGCGCCGCGGAACCCGTGGAGCGCGCCGCGTCCTCCAGCTTCCTGCCATGCCGCCTGCGGATCGTCCGGCATGGCCGGCGCTTCCTGGCGGATCTCTCCGGCGACGGCACAACGTGGCAGCCCTTCGCCGAATGCCCGATGGACCTTGCCCCGACGGTGCGCGTCGGACTGGCGGTCGCCTCGCACCAGCCCGGCACGATGGCCACCGCCGAATTCCGGGATCTCACGCTGCTGGTGCCGTAGGCCTCAGCGGCCCATGGCACGAAGGCGCTGCAGGCATAGTTCGACGGCCTTCAGTGGCGCATGCGCGTCGCTCTCGTATTCCACGACGAACCACTGCGTTCCGGCGACGGTGTCGCACAGCCGGAACACATCGTTCCACGGCACGCTGTCGTCCCCGATCAGGGGGCGGAAGCCCGCGTTTACGTCGGAGCCTGCCGGCACTTTCCGGAAAGGCTTGAGGTGGATGGATTTTCCCTGGCCGGGGTAGCGCGCCAGCAGGGCGGCGCAGTCCCCGCCGCCGCAGAGCGCGTTGCCCGTGTCTAGCTGGGCGACCACGCGCCGGTCGGCGTGCCCGAACAGCACGTCCCAGGCCCCCTCTTCCCCCTCTGCCAGGGGCTTGAACTCGCTGGAGTGATTGTGATAGCCCACGTGCATCCCCTCGTCGGCCAGCGTCGCGGCCAACCCGCTGAAGAACTCGGCCATGGCCAGCCAGTCGGCCCGCGTGCGGGTCTTCTCGGCCGGCAGGCCGGGAACGACGATGTAGCGGTTGCCCACCTCGCGGTTGAGGGCAATGGTGCCCGTCAGCGTTCCGGGCTGCACCGCCGCGAACGGGGTGTGCCAGCCGCAGCAGGCGAGGCCATTCTCGTCGAGCAGACGGCGCAGCGCCTGTCCGGAAAGCGCCGGCGGGCCGGCGAATTCCACACCCTCGTAGCCCATCGCCTTCACGGCCTGCAGCGTGCCCGCCGGGTCGCGCGCGAAATCCCCGCGTACCGAGTAGAGTTCCAGTCCGATCGGAATGCGTTTCATAAGTTCCCTTCCAATGTCCGGCGCGCAACGCCGCCAACGGGCAGCGCCCATTCATCAGTTTTAAAATAGCAGAACACCGCC
>CAYRPP010000381.1:0-1825 GCA_964426115.1 uncultured Lentisphaerales bacterium
GCCTGCCGGCAGATTGTCGCCGACAAGGAGTGCCCCGAGGAGAAGCTCGTAAAAGCATACGAGGACATCATCAACCTGACCGCGCGCAGCGACCGGAACGCGGCGGTGAACGAGGCTGCGGCCATCCTTAAGGATGCGCGCCTCTCACCGGAGCGCAAGGCGCATTTCACCTTCATGCAGGCGAAGCTTATCAATGATCGTGCCGAGCGCATGGACGTGATACGCACGATTCCGCAGATCAAGGGCTGCCCGCCGGCGCAGTTGGTGAGCGCCTGGTGCATGCTGGCGGACGAATTCAGCCCGGATGCGTTCGCCAAACTGCTGGACCATGCCAGGGCGTTCCCCAGGGAGAACCAGTTGGATCTGACCATTGCCTACGGTTCGCTGCTAGTCCGCCAGGGGCGGGTGAGCCAGGCGGTCAAGGTGTTGGAAGCGTTCGTCATGGAGGGGCTGGATGAGGCGCGGCGAGGTCAATATCATACGGTGCTGGCGCAGACCCACCTCGCAAACACGCGTTTCGACGGCTCGATCACGCCGGAAGCCTTGCGCCACGCGCTCGGGAGCTATCGGGAGGCTCTAAAATACATGGGCGCCGCCTACGAAACCATGCTGGCCGCCGCGCAGGTGGAATACAGTCTGGGAGATCATGAGGCTGCCGACAAGTCCGCGGAACAGATTCTCGCCGGAAAGATCGGCGACCGGACGAAATTCGGCGCGCTGCTGCTGCGGGCGAAGATCGCATTGAGCCGCGCGGACTATCCAGTTGTGGAAACGATTATGGCGGAGGCGGATGCGATCGCGAACAAGGGGGCCGCCCTTCAGGAGTTTTATGAAGTCTACGCCGCCGCAGCCATGGCGCAACGCAAATTCTCCGAAGCCACGGCGCGTGTGGAGCAGGCGATCAAGGCTGGCGGCATGAACGCCGAGCGCAAGCTTGCCCCTGCCCTGGCGAACCTCAAGAAACGGGTGGCGGAGCAGAAGCGATAAACCGCACTCCGCCAGCCGGGCGCAGGCAATCACGCCTCACGCCGTTCGTAGAGGTACAACTGGGCATTCTTCGGCGCTGTGAGACAGCGCGTTCCCGACATGCGCCCGTCATGGATTGTTCCGCACTACGGGCCAAAAGCCCGGTGCTGACCGGAACCGCCGTATGCCAAGCGGCACGTGAGGTGGTGTGGCACCCTTGGCTGGCTGAGTAACTCTCAGGGGAGCCGATTCGGCTGTCCTCGTCCTCACGGTCAGAATTTGTGAGGCCTCCTGCTGTCAGATGAGTTCTGAGTTCTGGGTCACGAAGTCACTCCCCGAAGGGTTGAAGCGCGGGCGGCATTGCAGTATAGTATCCCTTGTCCCGGACGGGGCGGCGCCGTGGTGGCGTGGCTTCGCCGGAAGTTGGGATGGCATTGTGATCACTTTCGAAGAAGTTGTTGCGCGTTTCAGCCAGTTGCGTGAAGGACTGGCGGAAATGCGAGGTTATCTTTAACGTCGACAAACGACGCTTGCAGCTCCAACAGCTCGAGGCCGCCGCTTTGGTTCCTGGATTCTGGGACGACCCCAATGGCGCCCGGAAAATCATCGAGCAGACCAATGCCCAGCGCGTGTTCGTCAAGCCTTACGACACCCTTGCCCGGCTGATCGAGGATATCGACGTCATGCGCGAGATGGTCGAGGCCGAACCGGAGGGCGCCCAGCGCCTCCAGGCTCTCGGGGAACTAGGCGCGATGCTCGACGAGGCCGACGCCTGCACAGAGAAGCTGCGCCTCCAGTCGTTGCTCAGCGGCCCGATGGACGCCTGCGGCGCCTTCCTCACGCTGCATGCCGGCGCCGG
>CAYRPP010000382.1:0-1822 GCA_964426115.1 uncultured Lentisphaerales bacterium
ATTTTATAGACCAGCACCACGTCGATGTTGCCGGCACGGCATTCGGCCATGAGGCGCTTCAACGCCGGCCGGCTGGTGTTGCCGCCGCTGAAGCCCCCGTCGTCAAAGCGCTCCGGCAGACATACCCACCCGTTCGCCTTCTGCGAGGTGATATACGCCTCGCCGGCCTCGCGCTGGGCGTCAAGGCTGTTGAACTCCTGCTCCAGCCCTTCGTCAACGCTCTTGCGCGTGTAGATCGCGCAGCGCTTCTTCTGTGGTTTGGGTTCCATCAGTTCACTCCAAAGAACCGCTTGCCATTCCAGTGCGTGCCGGTGATTTCCGAGGCGATGGCGCTCAAGGACTTGTACGTCCTGCCGTTATACTCGAAGCAGCGCGCGCCCTGGACGATGACCTCGTAGGTCGCGCCTTGCCATTCCCGCAGGAAGCGCGTGCCCCTGGTGCTGGTGTATTTCCGCGTCCGCGGGCTTTCCAGCCTGGCCAGCGGGTCGCCATCGGCCAGTTCGGCAAGGAACTGCGCGGCATCTGGCGGGAAGCCGCCAAACTGGAGTTCCTGCAGACGGTAGGCGATGCGGCGCCGGAGCGTATCCGCGTTGGCCACCCTCGACGGGAAGCCGTACAGCTCCTCGAACTTGTCCCTCAAGCCGTCCAGTGCCAGCCCGTCGAGGGCGGCTATCTGGCGCCTTATCAGTGCATGTTTGTCAATCATCTTTGCAGCCTCCATTAGCCTTTGGTACTGCGTTAATTAAGCTGTCATTGCCAGGCTTATCCAGTCGCTTCTCCGATATTCGACGCAGAATGTTGGCGGCGATGATGAGCGCCTGCTGCAGGTGGACGGGGAGACGCTTGCCTGGCTCTTTGGACGGGGTGCTGCGGCCTTCCTTCATTTCATGCCTCCCAACAGTCTTATGACCTTGGGGGCGATGTGGTGATGGAAACGATTCAGGAACGTCGTGAAGGGGCACTGGCGGCTTCTGGCGATGGCACGGAGGGAGGCGCCCGCCATAATTTGCCGGCAGATGTCAGCGTCCTCTACCGGAAGCTGGGCGAGGGCTGCGGCCACCGTATCTTTGAGTTCCTGATACTGAATATCCGTGCGGTTCTGGCAGCCAATGGCGATGCGGTACTCATCACTGGAGATGCAGTCGCCAAGCGTATAGTCCCCCTGGCCAACTTCCTGCTCCAGCGAAGCCTCACAGGTCCCTTTGGCCAGGCTGCGGGCACGGTTCCTGCACATGGTATTCGCCGTCTGATTGCAGACCATGTTGGCATAGGTGTAGCGGCTGCTCCGCGCGGGGGTGAACTTCGGCATCTGCCGCCAGAGGGAAAGGCGCAGTTCCTGCTTGATGTCGTCCTCCTCGTGCTGCGGGAACCGGCCGGAGCGTACCAGCCGCCAGGCAGTCAGACGGATGATTTTCTCGGTGCGCGTGTCGAACAGTTCGTTGTCGTTGATGTGGCCGCTTTGGGCGGCTGCGGGGTTCTGGTTGGATTTGCTCTGATGCATGGACATAATCCTCTTGGGTTGAGGAGGAGTCCAGGAACACCGTCAGGACACAAAAAAAGAGGCAGCCGAAATTCGCCAGTGTACTGGCGGCATTCCTGGCTACCTCCGTTCTTGGGTCGGTAGGTCAGTGATTACCGGTTGGGTTATGGTGGGGTCAGATGGCGCTCAGCGCCTTTTCAATCTCAAAACGGACTGGAAGACCATCCTGGATGACGATGCTACGGATGAAGCCGTTGCCGACGGCGTGGAGCTGGTTGAGGAAGTCCGCCTGGCAGTCTTTCAGGGTGAAGGGATTGTCGCCGGCCACTCTCCTGGCCGCGT
>CAYRPP010000383.1:0-1817 GCA_964426115.1 uncultured Lentisphaerales bacterium
ACTTCATCGAGGTCATGGCCTGCCGCGGCGGCTGCATCGGCGGCGGCGGCCAGCCCCTCGGCGCGACCGACGCCATCCGCGCCAAGCGCACGCTGGGCATCTACAACGACGACGAGCGCTCGGTGCTGCGCTGCTCGCACCACAACCCCGACATCAAGAAGGTCTACGCGGATTTCCTCGGCGAGCCGAACGGCAAGAAGGCCCACAAGCTGCTCCACACGCACTACCACCAGCGCAAGAAGTACGCCCGGTAGCGCGCGTAACGCTGACCCCCTCCCCCGGGCCCGCTGCACAACCGTTGCCGCGGGCCCATATTTTTCGACCGTGCTCCGAAAAGCAAGGACACATGATGAAAACACCTCCCGTTCCCGGAAAACTTCTTGGCGCGATGCTGCTGGCCACCGTGCTTCCCGGTCTCGCCGCCCATGCAGTCGACCACTATTACGACTGGGATATGCGCCATGTGCGGATCGACGACACGAACGCCTCGAACAACGTCCGGCTGCATTTCGATTTCACGAAACCGCTCCACGGCCCCTGGCTCACGAATCCGTCGGACACATCTATGACGGTTTCGTTCATCGGCCGGAACGCCGCCGCCGCAGGCATTGAATACCGCGTCAAGGGGACGGAGCCCTGGACACGGCGGTGGCAGACGACCTACGGCATGATCGACTACTCGCAGGACATGCACGCGTTCCACATCTCCGGCCTCGCACCCGCCACCGAATACGAATATCGATTCATTTCCGCCGCGACACGCTACCTGACCGCCTACAGCGACACGGTTATCGGCCGGGAAATCTACACTTTCAAGACGCTTGATCCGAAGCGCGGGACGTACAAGGTGATGGTGACAACAGACACCCACGGCTCTTTGCGCCTCAACCTCGACGGTATCTACGAGGCGGCCGGCGGCAAGGACGCGGACTTATATGTCTTCCTCGGGGATAACGTGGAAGATTCGATGAGCGAGCCGCGTTTCTACATCACCAGCGGAATCCTGGACGACATCGTCCGTCTCTGGGCGACAGCCAAACCAACGATTCTCGTCCGCGGCAATCACGATGCGTGGGGACTCCACGGAGCCGACGGCTGGGCCGAGCATTTTCCGCGTCCGGACGGACAGGCGCATTATGCGTTCCGTCATGGTCCGGCGCTTTTCGTCGTGCTCGATACGGCCGCGGAAGCCTACCATTCGGGATTACGGAACCCCGCCAATGCGGAGGTGGCGCAGGCGTACCGTGCCGAACAGGCCGCATGGGTGAGATCGCTCAAGGAGTCCGCCTCGTGGAAGACCGCCACCTTCCGCATCTTCCTGAACCACTACGGTATGCGCACATCGCACGGCGCAACTACGCAATTCCAGGAGACGGCCGGACTGTTCAAAGACCTCCTGAACGATACCACGCCGCAAGGACGGATACACCTTTTCCTTTGCGGCCACGAGCACCGTTACGCGCGTTGCCTTCCGCGGACGAAAGGCGCGGTAGAATCGCCCCTGGCCAAGCCCATCGCGCTCCGGGAGAACCAGGTCGCCTATCCGTACAGCGAGGACGACACGTACAATTTCACGGAAATCTGCGGCGACAGTTGCGAGGCCTTGACGCTCGAAGTGTCGCCGGACAGGCTGAACGTCACCAGTTTTGCGAGAGGCGGGCACGCGCAGATTCTCGACCGTGTCGAGATCGCCCCGGACGGTTCGGCGAAGGCGATTGGCGTCACCTCTGGAACATTTCCGTGAGAATACTTAGCACCTTGTCCGACTCGGTTGGGGAGAGGCGGCCAAGCTTCCTGACTAGACGTGTCTGATCTAC
>CAYRPP010000384.1:0-1796 GCA_964426115.1 uncultured Lentisphaerales bacterium
GAACACCCCGACGTGGACCTGTCCGGCCTCCTGGGCATACACAAGGCAAACTCCTCTGTTGCTGTTGCAGAAGTCAGTCAGGAGTTGCCGCAGCCCACTCTTCAGGAGGAAGTGGCTCCCGAAGTGTCGGAAGAGGAGCTGAGGGAAACGCTCATTGAAACGCTGCCGTTTCCCGAACACCTGTACAAGATTCAGGGACTTGTCGGTGATGTCATGGCGACAACATTGGAATATTCCAGTACGCCAAACAGACCACTGGCCCTTTCAGGCGCACTGGCTCTCATGTCGTATCTGGCTGCCAGAAAGGTCAAGACCCCGACGGGCTTGCGGTCGAACATCTATCTTTTGGCCCTGGCCGGCTCGGGGTCGGGCAAGGAGCGTCCGCGTGACATCAACCAGATCATCATCGAGGAAGTCGGGCTGGGCCTGGGACTGCTCGACGGCGTGGCCTCTGGTGCCGGCTTGGAGGACATGCTCATGGTGACGCCGGCGCTGCTCTGGCAAAGCGATGAATTCTACTCGACGCTGGAAGAAATGCTGCGCGAAGGCAGTAGTGGCACCAATACCGTCATGGAAAAGCTCCTGAAAATGTATACGACATCACATAAGAGCTATGCCACACGGGCCAAGTCCGGTAAGCAGCCCGTCATCGTCCCGAATCCCAACGTGACGCTTTACGCCACCACTACGCCCAAGGGATTCTTCGATCATGTGAACGATCGCTTCCTGGCCGACGGCATGTATACGCGACTGAACCTGATGGTGGCAGAAAAGCCCTCCGCAGGCCATCTGCCGCTGGAACCGCAGGTGCCGCAGGAGATCATCGAACGTGCCAGGCAATGGGCGCTCTTCAAGCCCGAAGGCAGCGGCAATATCAACCTCAAGGCCATGCCGGTCCCATATACCGCAGATGCGGCGCCAATGGCTGTCGAGCTGTTTCAGAAGCAACAGAAACGCCTGGTCGAGATGCGCGGCAGGGATGCGCCGGAATGGAAGTGTACCGTCTGGAACCGCTATTGCGAAACGGCGCTGCGCTATGCGCTCATCTACGCCTGTTCTGTGGCATCCAGGCCGGAGCTGACCGTCCTCACGCCCGACGCCCTGCGCTGGGGAGGAGAGTTCGTGGAGTGGGAGATGGAGAACAAGTTCTACATGACCGACAAGAACTACTTCAAGACCGACTTCTCCAAGCTGCAGGACAGCGCTCTGACGGGCATCCGGAAATGGCACAAGGAACACGGACTGGGTGTACCGATGCCAGGATGGAAGTTCAACCGACTCCTTGACGGGCAGCCTCCAAACGTCGTAAAGGCTGTCACCGAGAGCTTGCTGGCCCAGGAACGGATGTTCTTTATGAGGTCCGGAAGGGGCTTCAAGTATTCGCTGAAACGCTTCCAGACTTAAAGGGCAAATGAAATTGGGAGTCAGAAAAAAAAAGCAAAAAGGTCAAAAGAAAATCAAATGCCCGTCAAATGAGAAAAGTTGTAACAACATGAAAATAAGTAACATATATATAACTCTCTCTCTATTTTACCTATTTTCCCTATCCCCCCTCTCGCGTGACTTTTTTTCTGACCCCTTCCTACGTAGACGCCCATTTTTGTGTGCGTGACATCACGCGCGCGAGAGAAACCTCTCCCAACATGCGCCGCGATGGCCGCGGGAACGGCACGTCGAGACGTGGGGTTACAGGGCTTTCGTTGCGAGTCCGCGAACCGTTGCCCTATGAGTCCAGAACAATCACCAGAAAGGAAACTGCAATGAGAACCGAGAAGCTGCACATCAAGCTCGCTGAA
>CAYRPP010000385.1:0-1795 GCA_964426115.1 uncultured Lentisphaerales bacterium
TGCCGTTGCCGGCCTCCTCCTGCCGCCCGCGCAGCACCAGCAGGAGACTGCAGACATCGCCGACACCGAGCTTGACCGTGACCTTCTCGGCCCACTCGAACGTGGCCGCCTTGCGCGCGCCGTTGCCGTCGCGCCCGAAGGCCGTCTTCTGGCGCGCCATCTCCATGAAGAAGCAGCCCTCGCGGCTGCCGCACCCCGGCTTCAGCTCGAAGCGCGCGGCGCTGCCGGTCCCCGCCGTGTTGGGGTGGTAGAAGGCCAGCGTGCCGGGATAGCGCCGGGCGGCCGAAGCCGGTGCGGCGGTGGCGTCGGTGGATGTCGCGTTCTGTTCGTTCACGTTGCACCTCGTTTTCACGATTTGTATGCTACAGCGCCGATGCTAGAAAGGCAACCCGCTGTCGTGCTCCGCTCCGGTATCTACCGGCTCGGGCGCCCCGGCGACCGCCTCCGGCGCCTCCGTATCGCGGCGGCGCCCGCCGACGAAATGCAATTGCCGCGCGTTGACGCGCAGCCGGTTGCGCTTCTCGCCCTTGTCGTTCTGCCAGGCATCGTAGGCCAACCGGCCCTCGACAATCAGGCTGTCGCCCTTGTGGAGATAGGCGTGGGCGCTCTCCGCGCGCTTGTCCCATGCCACCACGTCCACGAAACAGGTCTGCTCGACCTTTGTACCGTCCTTGGACGTGTAGCTCTCGTTGATCGCCAGGCCGAACTCGGCCACGGAACTCCCGGAGGCCAGCTTGCGCAGCACCGGATCGCGCGTCAGGTTGCCGCCCAGCACCACGTTGTTCAGTCTCAGTGCGCTCATGATCATTCCCTTCCTTCAGTTGTCGAGAACCACCGCCATGGCGGCCCTTCAACATACCGAAGCGACAACCCCCTAGCTTTTCCAGGCCTCCAAAAATAATAATTCACTGGGCGGGTATTCGGTTCGTTTCCGAGCACGGCAGACCAGGCACGGTTGAAGGCGGTTGAGGCGGGTTGAGGCGGCAAGTACGTTTCATGCTGACAAACCGCATCGTTTCTAGGATTATGATGGCCAGATACAGTTCCGCGGTGCGGATAGAAGTTTCGGGGAGAAAACCATGATGAACAGATACAGGATGCGGCGTCACGCCGTGATTTGCGCCATGATGGCGGGCTGCGCCACGGCATGGGGAGCGCCCGAGAAGGGACGCTACGGCATAGATGCGGCCGCGGCGCGCGACAACATCGCTCGCGCCACGGCCGCGGCGCAGGCGGCCGGCAAGACGGGCGCGGCGGTGGTGCCTTTTGTCGTGCCGGCCATGAGCGGCATCAAACGGCTGCCCAATGACTTTCCAGCGGATGGCTCGGCCTTCGGTCCATTGCGCTGGGTGGCGGCGCGCGGCGAGTTCGAACCGTCCTCCGTGGTCCTGCTGACCGGCCGCGACCTCCCGGCGGTGGAGGCGCGCGCCGGCGACCTCGTCGGCCCCGGCGGAGCCCGCATCCCGGCGGCGGCGATCGACATCAAGGTCGTCAAGGTCTGGTACCAGAGCGGTTCCGCCTGGTTCGGTTACTTTTCCGACACCCTCGGCCGCACGCTGGTGCCGGAACTGCTGCTCCATGACGAGGATCTGGTGCGGGTCGACCTGCAAACACGCGACAACTACGTGCGCTACGAGTCGGACACCGGAGCCCGGCGCCACGCCTGGATGAGCGCCTCGTTCGAGGTCACCGACTATACCTTCGCCAACCAGGGCAACCAGGGACTGATCGTCGACGCTCCCGCCCTGCAGCCCTTCGTCCTGGCGCCGGGCGAGGCCAAGCAGTTGCTGGCCAC
>CAYRPP010000386.1:0-1790 GCA_964426115.1 uncultured Lentisphaerales bacterium
CACGCTGAGGTCGCGGCGGGCGGCTCTGGCGGGTTCCGCTGGCTGGCGGAGTCGCCCGCCGCGCTGAGCGCCGCGGACGGCGCGGAGGCGCTCCGGGCGCACTGGCCCGGCGCTGCGTGGGTCGGTTTGCGCGTGAGGGAAGGGGATGGCGCCGAGTGCCTCAGCCTGCCGCGCGCGCAGTTGCCCGAGCTTCTGGGTGTGCCGCTGGAACAACTCGAAGCCCTGTGCGCGTTCGGCGACGTGGAGTGGCGCCGGCTGGCGGAACCCTTGGACGACGGCACGCTGCCGGCCCTGGCCGGCGACAAGACGACGTTGCAGTATGGCCTGGGCGCCAAGGCCGGCGCGGGGACGGGAACCGTCTACGAGTATCCGGCGGGGCAGGGGGGTGTCCTGCGCGTCCGCATCGTCGGCACGCTGCCACAGCGCGTCGGCGTGCTGCAGGGGCGGCTGTTGATCGACGAGCGGCGCTTTGCGGCGGCCTTTCCCGAGCATTCCGGGTATCGTCAGTGGCTGGTGAGGACGGGGCCCGGGCCGTGCCCGGCGGGTCTGCTGCGCCAGGGGTGGGAGATCGAGAGCGCTGTTGAGCGCCTGCGCGCGCTGGGCGCGATGGAGAACAGCTATCTCGACATGTTCCTGGTGCTGGGCGGGCTGGGTGCGCTGTTGGGCGTGGCGGGGCTGGCCATTCTGCTCCTGCGCAACGTCGAGGCGCGGTGGGCCGAGCTGGCGCTATTGCGTGCCCTGGGCCTCTCGCGCCGGCGCCTGGTGTTCTATCTGCTGGCCGAGCAGATGGGGCTGCTAACGCTGGGGCTGCTGGGGGGTGCGGTGCCGGCCCTGCTACTACTCGTTCCTGCCGTGGCCAAGCTGTCGCAGAAGGTGCCTGCTGGGCCTCTGGCGCTGCTGCTGCTGGGCTACGTGGCCATCGGGGCCGGCACGACGCTGGCCGCCGCCCGCCGCGTCCTGCGCCGTCCCCTGGTTCTCACCGGCTCACGGAGTGAGGGTGGTATGAGTGGTGAGTTGTGAGTGGGGAGTGGTGGGAACCGCAGATGACGCAGAAGAGCGCAGCTGATGCGGATTCCAAAGGAGAACTACGGATTACGCGGATTTCGCGGATGGGCGGGGAAGGTTGGGGCAGGCATTCCTGCCTGCCGTCACGATCGGCATCGATCCCGCGGCGACGGTCGAGAACCTCGCCGTCCGCGACTGCCGCATGGTCAATCACCTGGACATGCCGATCAAGTTTATCGGCAATCGCAATAATATCGCCAAAGTTGTCCTCGACAACAACGTCTTCATCGGCAATTGGACCGACCGTGGCGACTAAAAAACGATTCTTTCTGGAATCGTGCGCTAACCGCGCCGGGCATGGGCGCGGCCGGCGTCGAAGGCCGCGAGGTTGGCAGCGTGATGCTTCTCCGGCAGCGCGGCGCGGATCGCCGCATGCCACGCCTCGGCGTCCAAATCCAGCGAGGCGCTCAGGACGCCCAGCATGGTGACGGCATCCATGCGCGCCGGGCCGTGCTCGAACTCGGCCAGGCAGTCGCTGGTCAGCAGACGCCCGCCCGGTTTCAGGCGGTAGCGGTTGTTCTCGATCTGCGTCGGCTCCATAACCAGCAGGATGTCGGCCGCGCCGTCGGGAACCATCGGGCTCAGGACCTGGTCGCCGTAGCGGATGTCGGTGTTGACCGACCCGCCGCGCTGGCTCATGCCGTGGACTTCGGCCTTCTTGACGTCATGTCCCGAGCGGAAGGCGGCATCCGCCAGGATATCCGAGGCCTTGACGATGCCCTGGC
>CAYRPP010000387.1:0-1778 GCA_964426115.1 uncultured Lentisphaerales bacterium
TCGCCGCCGAGCAGATGCTCAAGATGCTCGCCTGACCTTTCCAGGCCGCACGCCGGTTCCCCAAAAACCGCCGACGACAAGACGGTGAGGGTGGAGTCTGCCCCAAAACAGCCCTGCACCGGACTGAAAGCCTGAGCCGGGCCGCTTGTCTCGCTCGGAATCCGCCGCGGCAGCCAAAAAACATGCAAACCCCCCCGGTCGCTGCGCCTACAGACCCGTGTAGGTTCTTACATGCGCAGGTTGGCGCAGCGACCGGGGGGTTTTGCAAGAGCCTCAAGCTGTAGACATTTTACGCGCCCGCGCAGGAAGACACAAGCTATTTTGGGGATGCGCCTCCGGCGCTGGGCATCGCCTTATTCATTGTTGCGCCGGGATCTCGTCCGAGAGCGTGAGGGACGAGCTAAATCCGAACCATGAGCTTCACCAACGCCCCGCCTCATGAGTTCGAGCGGAGCGAGAATATCATGCAGGCGGTTGTGTGTGCCCAGCATGGGCGCGTTGTAAATGGAGTGCAAGTCTCCTGTGAAAGGACCTGACGTGAAAACGTAATCAAATCACTACGTGAAGCCAACACCGAAAGGGTAACCGTTCGGTGGCAGGAAGGCTAGCGGAAACCGGCGGGCCGACGAACAGAGCCGGAGCGAAGCGGAGACCGGCCATCCGGAGGATGACAGCGACCGAAGGGAGCGGCCAACCGCATACCAAGGCCGACGCGGCGGGCGAGCTGGCACAACACAGCGAAGCCCGGTAACCATGGGGACATTCGAGGACAAGAGACATGATGGAGAGCATACTGGAACGGGAGAACCTGTTGAGGGCCTGGCAGCGCGTCAAGTCCAACGCGGGCGCTCCCGGCATCGACGGGATGACCGTCGAGGGGTTCCCTGCCTTCTTCGACACGGTCAACCACGACCGGCTCATGGGACCACCCCGTTCCTGCTTTCCTGATTCCAGATTCGTTTGTGGTAAGTATTGTATCAGCAGGCTATGAAACCGTCCATGCGCGTCAGTGAGACTTCCTGACCTCTTTGTCAGTTTGCGGTCAGTCTCCGGGAGCGAGAGAAGAAGCGCATAAGGGAGAGCCGACCGCGCCAACGGCGCGCCACCATCCCAGCCTGGGGCAACACCCCAGGTCAGAAAGGGTCACTGTTGCTCGCCATCCAGAAATTTCGCCTGATCCACGCGCCACTGGAAGCCCGAGAGACGCTTGTAGCGGTCGCGCAGGTCGCGCACGCGCCGCCGAAAGTCATCTTGAGTTTTGCGAAACGCAGCCAACTGCGCCAGCTTGGCCAACAACTGCACGGCTTCGTCGTAACCTGTTGTCTTCTTGAGGCCCACCAGCGACGCCACTTGACTCCAGATCTCCTCCTCCCGGCTCGCCAAGTCCTTCATTTCGTCCTCGTGCTGCTTGCGTGCGCGTTCTTGCTCGCGCGCCTCGCGCGCAACCTGAATCACCTTGGCGCGTTGCAGCAGTTGAGTGGCAGTCCGACGCACCTCGGGAGCGGTCGGACTCGGCGGCATCAGTGAAAGCAAGCGCTTCCTGAGTTCCAAGCCAGCGCGGGTGTCGCCCTGCGCCACCCGGCCCAGGAACGCGTCGCACACGTCGCGGGGGAGTCGCGCCGCCAGAGGCAGGAAGTCAATCGCCTCGGATTCCGCCACTGGCGAACTGATTTCGGTTGCCGCCTCGATCAGGCACGCGGGGATCTCGAAGAGTTCCGCGAATCGCTCCAGCGCCGGGGAGAGTTGTCCAAGACCGGCCGGAACGATTGGCGGCAGTC
>CAYRPP010000388.1:0-1775 GCA_964426115.1 uncultured Lentisphaerales bacterium
GCACGTCGTCGAAGAGGCGTTCCGAATAGAGCTTCTCGCGGGCCAGCGTCTGCTGCGCGGAGAAGCGGCCGCGGAAGAAGTGCGAGTCGACGACATGCGCGCAGCGCGGCGCGATGCCCTCTAGCGCGGCGACGCGCTGGCGGACGAAATCGTGCAGTCCGGGGATGGAGATCCGCTGCTTGCGCGCATGCGCGTAGCGGTAGTAGTTGCTGATATGGTGGAAGAAACCGCCATCATAGAAGATGCCGATCTTGACGATGCGTTGTTCCAACTGTTCCGTTTCTTTTCGCGTGGTCATTGTTCACCTTGTTTGTTGTGCTTTTCCGTTATGGAAAATCCGTCTTGCGCCGGGGTGACGCCGTCCGCCTCTGGCCGCTCCCCCGGGGCTGCCCCTGCCTTACCGGACCGGCTGTCCGCGCGGGCGCCCTCTTCCCGTCCCTTCTTGAACTCGCCGAGGCTGCGCCCGAGCGCCCGCGCCAGGTCGGGCAGCCTGCGGGCGCCGAAGAGCACCAGGATTAGCAGCAGGATCAGCAGCAGCTCGGGCGTGCCGAGGTTCTGCAGAAAGGCCACGGGCAGGTGGTTCATCACCGTCATCTCCTTCCATGTGCGGCCATGGCGCGCCGCGCGTCGCGATCCGCCTCGCGGCGCTTGATGGTCTCGCGCTTATCCGTCTGCTGCTTGCCGCGGCAGACGGCGATCTCCAGCTTGATCCGCCCGCTGCCCGGCGCCAAGTAGCACCGCAGGGGCACCAGGGCCAGGCCCTTCTGCTCCTGCTGCGCCTGCAGCCGCAGGATCTCCCGCCGGTGCGCCAGCAGCCGACGCGGCCGGAGGCTGTCGTGGTTGAAGCGGTTGCCGAAGGAGTAGGGCGGGAAGTTGGCCTGCAGGAGCCACAGGGAGCCGTTCTCCACCCGGACATAGGCGCCGGAGAGCCCTACGCCGCCACCCCGCAGGACCTTGACTTCCGTCCCTACGAGCGCGATGCCGACCTCCAGCCTGGAAACAATGGTGTAGTCATGGAACGCCTTGCGGTTGGTCGCCAGCACGCCGTTGCCTTGTTGCCGATTGCCTCTTCCGGTCATGCCGCGTCATCCCGCTCTCCCGTGTCCCGCATGCGGGTCGTGTCGGGCCTAGGACCACTTCGTCTGGTCGGCCTCGTGCTTGGCCACGGCATCGAAGTCGACCTCGGCGATCAGCTTGCCCTCGCCGATCTCGCGCAGGGCGATGTCCAGCTTGTCCTCGTCGGGCGTCAGCGGCCGCACGTAGGGCCGCATGCCGGCGTTGAGCTGCTTGACGCGCTTGGACACCATGTTGACCAGCACGGGCACGCTGGGAACGCGGAGACGGGCATTATCGAGCAATTCTTGGTTCACAGTATGACTCCAAAGGAATTAATATGTTACCCACTTCCGCCCGCCGCGTCAATCTGAATACCGGCAGCTTCCGCTGATTGACGATTACGGCGACGATTACGGTGCATGGGGAGACAGTGGCGCGGGACATCCCGAACCGCCCCCTGAAGCACGCCGAACGCTCAACTACAGGTTGACATCGACCTTGATGTCGGTGTTCTCCTGGGCGGTCGCGGCCACTTCGTCCGGGATATCGACGGCCTTGAAGGTCGGCAGATAGCGGTAGTAGACCATGAGCTGCAGCGCGGCCAGGCAGGTGTCCATCACGGGGCGGTCGCTGTGCGCGTCGCTGTTCTCCCACCAGCCGATGTCCTGCATCTCGCCCTTGGGGTCGGCGATGGCCTTCTCCTCGACGAACTGGGCCTT
>CAYRPP010000389.1:0-1774 GCA_964426115.1 uncultured Lentisphaerales bacterium
CGGCGACCTCGCGCGTGTAGCGGATGCCGATCTCCTCCCGCGCGATGCGCCCGGGTAGCTGCAGCGGGGCGCCGGCGCCGGCGCCCAGGTCGATCTCCAGCGTCTCGTCGAGTCCGCACGCCAGGTCGGTCTCGAGGGCGAAGCGGCGGGTCTTGAGGCCGGTCTGGCCGAGGAGCCGGCTGGCATATCCCAGCGAGCCCGAGAGCCAGGGAAGTTCGGCGAGCGCGCGGTCGCGCCCCTGAACGAGGAAGTCCCTGACCTGCGTCTCGAGGCTGACCGTCAATGGTTCGTCGGTGTCTTGCAGGTCCTCGGGGCGCATCTCGAAGGCCTTCAGCTCGGCGCCGGCGAGGCGTGCCTTGACGAGACCTTCGAAGAAGCGGCGGCGCTGCTCGCGGGGCTGGCGCGCGAAATGCCCGCGGTAGATCGTATCGTTGACGCCCTCGAAGGCGATGCGCGTCGCGAGCGTGAGACACCCGGTCTCGTCGAGCGCGCCACGGCTGCGGACGCGGACGAGGTTCGCGTCGGCGGGCGAGACCGGCGAGACGCGCAGGGGCTCGCCCGCGGGATGGGCGACGAGGTAGCTGCGGTTGCCGAGGTAGGCGGGCAGCAGGTCGCGCGTGCTCTCGTTGGTCGGATCCATCAGCGTGAAGACGGCGGCGCCGGGGAGCCGGACCGCGACGATGGCATGGTTGAAGAAGGTCATCGGCACGTCGGGGTCGAGGCGCTCGCCGGCATGGATCAGCACGGGATAGGCCTCCATCCCGGCGAGGCGCAGCAGGGCGACGAGCAGGGCGGCCTTGTCGCGGCAGACGCCGTAGCGGTTGTGGAAGGTCATCGAGACGTCGTGCGGCTCGTAGCCCGGGGCCTCCGTCTCGGTCGTGATGCCCATGTAGCGGATGTTCTGCGAGACCCAGGTGAAGATCCGCCGCATCCGCTCCTCCGGCGCGGCGGCCTGGGCGACCAGGCCCGTGACGAGGGTGCCCATCTCGGGCGTCACGGCGGCCAGGCGCGGCTGGCAGAGGTTCCAGTACCAGCGCGAAAGGGCGGGCCAGTCCTCGGCCGTGCTGACGATCAGGCGCTGCACGACGGTATGCAGCGGCGGCATGTTCGGCTCGGGGAAGACCTGCGGCACGTCTCGGACCTCCCATTGGTGGAGCGTCCGTCCGTCGGGGAGGCGCGCCGCGGTCTGCTCGACGCGGTTGCTGCCGGTGTCGCGCAGTTGCTGGTGGCGCAGCGGGCGTCCGGGCGGGGCCGAGACCGCGTAGCTCAGCCGCCGGATGGGGGCCGTGTATTCGAGCAGCGAGTAGTCGGACCAGACATCGGGCACGCGCGCCTTGTGGTTCTCGCGCCGCGTTTCGGTGTAGACGAGGTCGCCGACCTCGATGTCCGCCAGCGAGAGCTGCAGGATCTTGTTGGCGGGATCGTAGATGTTGGCGCTCATCTGGCCCGTCTCGGTCATCACGCGGCTGGCGCGCGCGACATCGACCGTCGCGCAGCGGCCGTCGGGCTTGAAGATGAAGGCGCGCGCGACGGTGACGGTGCCGTAGGCCACATTGAAGAAGTGCTGCTGGATCTGCGCCTCGCGCCGGCCGGTCTCCGTCAGCACCTTGACCGCATCCTCGTTCCAGGCGCTCGATGTGCCGTCCTCTTTGTAGGTCTCGAGGTAGGCGGAATCGACCAGCACGCTGTCGGCGTCGGGGTAGCGGTTGGTTGTCAGCACGGCGGCGTCGGCGAGCACGGCGGGTAGGTCGAGGCGGCGCGCGTCCGGCTCGCC
>CAYRPP010000390.1:0-1773 GCA_964426115.1 uncultured Lentisphaerales bacterium
AGATAGTACCAGATAGTACCAGAGAATTTATAGTTTTCATATAATTTACAGTTCTCATATATAAATCATGCAGAGCAAGATCGTGCCCGTTTCCGGGATAGTTCTGTATATTATAAAAGCAAGCCTCCAATTTCAGGATATCAAAATCAGATACCAGAAACAGAGACCTGAGGACTCTCAGACGAGAACCTCATCCAGAAGGATAGGCGGATAAAATACACCTCTTTCTGTGATCAATGCGGTCACATTTTCCATGGGAGTTGCATCAAAAGCAGGGTTATAAACAGGAACGTCTTCAGGGGCAAGCTGCTGGCAACCTGCAAACCGCAGTTCGTCAGGATTTCGCATTTCAACCTCTATGCTCCCTTCCCAGCCTTCAAAATCAAAAGTAGAGACAGGAGCTGCCACATAAAAGGGGATTTCATGTTCTCTCGCAAGGATAGAATGCGTGTAAGTGCCTATCTTGTTAAATACAACATCCTGGGTTATCCGGTCAGCCCCAACAAGCACACTGTTTACAAGCCCCTGGCGCATTGCCCAGCCAGCCATGGAATCCGCAATAAGGGTTACAGGGATTTTATCCTGCATGAGCTCCCAGGTAGTGATCCTGCTTCCCTGGTTCAGAGGTCTTGTTTCACAGGCAAGGACTTTAATCTCTTTGCCTTCAGCAATAGCCGAACGTACCACTCCGAGGGCTGTGCCCCAATCAACGCAGGCAAGCCTCCCAGCATTGCAGTGTGTAAGTACGGTATCCCCGTCTTTCAGGAGTTTTGCTCCGTATTTACCTATCAGCTTATTTGTTTCGATATCTTCTTCTGCAATATACCTGGCTTCCTGAAGAGCAATATCGCGTATGCCCCGGAAATCAAATGCATCAGAAATTGCATTTAAAACTCTGTCCACACCCCATGCCAGGTTCACGGCTGTAGGGCGAGTGGATTTAAGGGCTTTTGCCGCAACCTTAAGGTCTTTTGTCATGGATTCGATATCTTTTGCCCCACTCAGGTAAGCTGCCAGGGCAATTCCGAAACCTCCTGCAGCACCCAGCGCTGGTGCGCCCCTGATCCTGAGAGACTGTATAGCCTCACATAAAGAACTCAGGGTTTTGCATTCTATTACTTTATATTCTTGCGGGAGTAAGGTCTGGTCTACCAGAACCACAGAATTGGACTCTTCATTCCAGTCAATTGTCCTCATTAAAATCACTTTCCGATGTAAACACCAGCTTCTGCCGGAGAATTTACAGACTTCCTTTTCAAGCCACCCATCAGATAAAAACTTATTCGGTATCCTTTTTCATGCCAGAGTTTTTTCCAGAAATTTATCTGCCAGCCAGTTCAGAAGCCAAAATAAAAGGTTCAAATTAAAGGACATCTGCCCCCATATAAAAAGAATAAATAATCGGTAGTTTGAACGCCTGAGATAAGATTAATATTTTTTATTTTAATTTAAGCTAGGCAAATTTTGAAGTACGATTTAGATATATATAAATAAGCATAATAATTCATTCACAAAGAGCAAAGTTAGATATAATAGATTTATAAAGTAACAGTACAAATAAGGGAAGATTTTAAATTTATAGCTGAGATACAGGAAGATTTGTAATTTCAGGAATTATATTTCATAATTTCAGAGACCTTGAATCCGTAAATCTCTGAATATACATTCTGGGAGTTTAAAATCTGTCTTTACATTCAATTTATGGTTTATGAGAGTCAGGGTATTCATCGGAGAGTAAGCGCTTATGACAAAAATAAAAATAGCAATTGCAGG
>CAYRPP010000391.1:0-1773 GCA_964426115.1 uncultured Lentisphaerales bacterium
CCGGCGGCTTCCTGCCGCGCCCAGCGGTCCGCCTCGACGATGGCCTCCAGCGAGGGCGCGGCCTGCGTCTGGTGGCGGGCCAGCACCTGCTCGATGCAGCGCCAGATGCCCGGGAAGCTGACGCCGTCCGCGAGGAAGGCCTCGACCGCGACCTCGTTGGCCGCGTTGAGCACGGCGGGCGCCGTGCCGCCCGCGGTCATAGCGGCCCGCGTCAGCGCCAGGCAGGGGAAGCGGACGGGGTCGGGTGGCGCGAAATGCAGCGCGCCGATCTGCGCCAGGTCGAGCGCCGGCATCGCCGCCGCCTGGCGGTCGGGCCAGCCCAGTGCGTAGCGGATCGCCACGCGCATGTCGGGCGGCGAGAGCTGCGCCAGCATCGAACCGTCGACAAACTCGACCAGCGAATGCACGATGCTCTCGGGGTGGATGACGACCTCGATGGCGTCCGCGGGGATGTCGAAGAGCCAGCGCGCCTCGATGATCTCCAGCCCCTTGTTCATCATGGTCGCCGAGTCGATGCTGATCTTGCGCCCCATCGACCACTTGGGATGCCGCAACGCCTCGCGCGCCGTAACGCGCTCCAGGTCGATCTCCGGGTGCGCGGCGAAGGGACCGCCGGACGCGGTGAGCAGGAGCCGCCGGATGCGCGTCTCCGCCTGCTGCTCCGGCGGCGCGCCGGCCGGGCGCACGCAGCAGGGCGCGAAGGCGGAGGACTGGAGGCACTGGAAGATGGCGCTGTGCTCGCTGTCGACGGGCAGGATGCGGACGTTACGCGCCGCGCGTTCCTGCATGACCGGCTCGCCGGCGGCGACCAGCACCTCCTTGGTAGCCAGGGCGACGTCCCGCCCCGCGCGGATCGCCGCCAGCACGGGCCGCAACCCCGCCATGCCGACCAGCGCGCAGACGACCATCTCCGCCTCGGTGGTGGCGGCGAGTTCTTCCAGTCCCTCCTCGCCGGCCAGGAGGGTCAGGCCCGCGGGAAGCTTGCCGCGCAGCCGCGCGGCGGCGGTGGCGTCGGCCACGGCCACGCGCTCCACGCCGAAGCGTCGTGCCTGCTCCAGGAGCTTGTCGGTGGCATGGTGTACCGCGAGCCCGCGGACGCGGAAACGGCCGGGATGCGCAGCGACGACCTGCAGCGTGTTCTCGCCGATCGATCCGCTGCTGCCGAGGATCACCAGGGACTTCACGGCAGCCACCACACCAGGCAGAAGTAGAGGCACGGCGGCGCGAAGATCAGGCTGTCGATCACGTCCAGGATGCCCCCGATTCCCGGAAAGATGCCGCTCGAGTCCTTGATCTGCACCGCGCGCTTGAACATCGACTCGATGAGGTCGCCGAAGACTCCCGCCAGGCAGAGCAGCAGGGAGACCGCGCCCGTACGCCACATGTCAAGAAGCGGCACGCGGCCGGCCTCGGCCCAAAATATCCCGACCGGCCCCCACTGGCAGCGCCGCGCGATCCAGGCCGTCAGCAGTCCCGTCGCCAGGCTGGCGATCAGGCCGCCAACCAGTCCCTCCCAGGTCTTGGCCGGCGAGATGCGCGGGCAGAGCTTGCGCCGCCCCAGGCGCGTGCCCACGGCGTAGGCGCCGGTGTCGCCCAGCTTTATGACGACCGAGAGGAAGAAGCAGAGGAAGACGCCCGCGCGCGTGGTTCCCCAGGGGCGCCCCGCGTCCCACTGGGCGAGCCGCAGGTAGTAGCTGAGCATCACCGGCCCATAGAAAATGCCCAGGAAGGTGATGGCCGCCGTCTCGAAGGCGCGCCGGGCCTGCGCGTCGG
>CAYRPP010000392.1:0-1772 GCA_964426115.1 uncultured Lentisphaerales bacterium
TCGCCGATCAGGCGCAGATCCTCCGCCGACAAGGGCTCGAACTCCGCCGGAAAGAGGCGACCGCCGACGCGGAAGATCGGCCGCTGGCCGGCTGTGACATGGACATCGGACGCGCCGATTTCCACGGCACGGGCCAGCAGTTCGCGGATGCTCGACATGAGGCACGCTCCTTTCCGTTCAGCGCTGCCGGTGGAAGAGGACAAGTCCGGCGGCCAGGAAGACGATGTGCGGCAGCAGCACCCCGACGCCCACGGGAATCAGGTCCTTCTTGGCCATGATGCCCAGGACCAGCGTCAGGGCATAGTAGAGGAAAAAGAGCGCCACGGCCATGACGACGCCGAGAAAGACGCTCTGGCGTCCGGTGGCCACGCCCGCCGGGATAGCGAAGAGGGTGATGACGAGGCAGGTTAATGGCGCGGCAAAGCGGTTGTAGATGGTGTAGCGCCAGCCCACTTTGACGTCGCGCGTGAGCCGCGGGCGCGCCTTCACGTAGCGGATCATGTCGCGCAGCGAGAGGTTGTCGCGGTCCTCATCGTTCTGCAGCAGCTCCAGCAGGAAATCGCGCGGGCGCTCGGTGAGTTCGGGCATGGAGAGCGCCTCTATGGCAGGCCCCAGAGGCACCGGCTGGGTCAGGCCGCCCCGCTCCTGGTATTCGGTGATTTCCGGGGCGAAGAACCACCAGACTCCGTCGAGGTACTCGGCCCGCTGCGCAGTCAGCACCCGCTGCGGATCGCCATGCTCGTCGGTCCAGGTGAGCCGCACCTCGCCCGTGGAGCTGTTCTTCAGGTTGAGCCGGGCGATGCGCCATTCGCGCCGCTCGGCATAGTTGCGGTATGGCACATCCAAGTATATTTGCCCATGCTTGACCGACTGGAACCGGTTCTCCTTGATCACGTGCGCCATGCGGCTGCCTTCGGGGGCGTAGCACTCGCTGTTGACCGCGATCAGGATGGCGCAGGACGCCGCGGCCCAGAGCACGGGGGCGGTGATGGCGCCGAAGCCGATGCCCGAAGCCCGCATGGCCGTGATCTCGCTGTGCCGCGCGAGCTGCCACATGGAGTAGAGGCCACCCATAAGCAGCGAGGCCGGCAGCAGCCACTGCAGGAACGGCGAGAGGTAGCCGAACATGTAGGCCAGCACGAGGCCCGCCGGCGGCCGCGCCTGCAGGATCTTGTCGAACTCGCCGAACAGTTCGATGACCAGGTATATCAGGGTCAGGCTCAGGAAGCAGTAGCAGACCGGCGCCAGAAACTCCCGCAGCACGTATCGTGTCAGGATTCGCATGTCGCCTGCTCTTCCGGCTGCATGGTCAGGTCGCCGGACACGTAGTCGCGCACGCCCGCCTCGAGACTCATGAACTGGTGGCCGCAGCCGCAGGCGCGCAGCCGGGCGAGGTCGGCCTCGGTATGGTATTGATAGTGCTCGCGCAGTCCCGGCGGCATGTCAATGAACTCGATGCGGGGTTCGAGACCCATGGCCGCGAAGACCGCGCGCCCGAGGTCGAGCCAGGTGCGCGCCCGTCCGGTGCCGCAATTGTAAAGGCCCGAGACTTCCGGGTGGTCGTGGAAAAAGAGGGTGACCGCCACGGCGTCGCGGACGTGGACGAAGTCGCGCGTCTGCTCCCCGTCGCGCCAGCCGGGGCGGTGGGACCTGAAGAGCTGCAGGCGCCCCGTGCTCCGGATCTGGCCGTAGGCCTTGTGCACCACGGAGCGCATCGCGCCCTTGTGGTGCTCGTTGGGCCCGTAGACATTGAAGTACTTCAGGCCGGCGAT
>CAYRPP010000393.1:0-1771 GCA_964426115.1 uncultured Lentisphaerales bacterium
ACAATGTTGCCGCGCGTTGCGTGTCGACCCATCCCTGGGGAGCCACCTCCTACGGGGCCCAATGCCTGCTGCTGTCGCAGGGCAGCAGCGACGCCGTCGTCATCCACAGCCTGGTCATGACGAACTGCGGTTCGATCGTGACAGCGGCATCAGGGGTCAACACGGCCATCCCGCTGCTCCGCCGGAATGCGAACTACTCCGTCGAGGACTGCTATTTCGGTGGCAACAAAATGTCCTTCGCCATACCGGCCTTCCGGACGTACAGCATGTTCATGGCCGATGACTACGGGGTGGAGAGCACCGCCACCCCGGGCGAGTTCAAGAACGTCACTTTCGAGGGCAACGTCGTGCGGGCCAGGCCGGTTTCCGGGGTGTTCGGCAAGAGCGCGGTCGGCATAGTGGGGACGCCGCATAGCGCGCAGACGCTCGTCAACTGCACGTTCATCGACAACGAGGCCTACGGTTTCGACGGCGATCTGGTCTGCTACGCCTCCAAGGGTGTCGTCTCCAGCACGCTGGCGCAGCCGAACTACAACGCGCTGGGCGTGGCCAACTGCACGTTCATCGGCGACAACCGCGCGCCCGACGTGGTGGTGGTGGATCCGGCGAACGACAACTACGTGAACCTCGTCAACTGCCTCTTCAAGAACACGGAAGACGACGATGTCAACGACGCCATCCAGGTGGCCGGAGATGCCGCGGCGCATCCGGTCAACGTCATCCATTGCTCCATCAACGGGATGGACGTCGTGCCGGCGGGCCTGGCCGTCGCCGGGCTGGAAATCGATCCGATCCTGCTGGAGCGGGAGGACAAGCTTGTGGCCGCCGGAGCGATTCCGGTCTACCGGGCGGCGAGCGCGTCCGGCGGCGTGACCAACGCCGCGGACGTGGCGACGCTGGCGAATGCCAACGGCTATGGCTACAAGCTGCCGGGCGCGGAGGAGGTCTGGCAGCGCCTCACACAGATCGGCAGCGGCACCACCACGAACGCGCCGATCACCGATGCCTTGGGCGCCGCGCGCCCGTTCGGCGGGTTCACCCGCGGCGCGGTGCAGAACCTGACCCCGGCGGCGGCGGCGGGGAATACGCTGGTTGTCCGGAAAGTGACGCGTTTCGCCGGTGACGCAAGCCCGGCGGTCCAGGTCTTTACGGCCAGCGGGGGCATCGCGGACATTACCGCCACGCCAGACACGAATGAGATCGAGGAGATCACGTTCACTGGCTGGTACCGCGACGGCGCCTGCACGGATGTGATCAGCGCCGCGAATCCGCTGACTTCCGCCGACTTCCCGGTCGCCACCAGCGCCGTGATCTACGCGAAATTCGCGGTACCCGCAGTCTCGATCACCTTCAATCTGGGCGACTACGCCACCTTCCCGGACGAAACAAACAGCAAGACGGTGAGCCTCGTTCCCGGCTCGGTCCTCGAGGTTCCACCCTTCACCATGAAGGAGGAGTATTTCAGCGAGGGGTTCGAGGATCTGCCAACCTAAGTGCCGTTCGCGTCCGCGTCCTACACGCTCCGGGCGGTCAGCAGTAGCGTGCGCGTCGTGCGCGTCGTCCCGACCGCCGACGTGCCGGAGAACAGCGACCGGAGCGGCGACAGTTGGGCGAACGCGACGGACGACCTGCAGGCGGCCATCGTCGAGGCGGGCCGCTACCGCGGCGAGGTCTGGGTGAAGGCCGGGCGCTATGTGCCGCCGTCCACCGGTTACTTCCTCAAGTCCAATGTGGCGCTCGTCGGCGGATTCGCGGGCACCGAGACGAGCCG
>CAYRPP010000394.1:0-1758 GCA_964426115.1 uncultured Lentisphaerales bacterium
CCGACTGCGACGTGCAGCGGCATATTACCGAGTTCACCGACTTCTACTACGGCGCGGCGGCGCCGGCGATCCGCGCCTACATCCGCGCGCTGACCGACAAGGTGGAGCGGGACAACATCCACGTCGGCTTCAACGACGCCGTCTTCCCCGCCCACCTGAGCGTCGAGATGCTCGACCGCTACGACGCGCTCTTCGACGATGCCGAACGGGCCGTGGCGGGAGATCCGATCCGCGCCATGCGCGTCGCGCGGGCGCGCCTCTCGCTGCGCTGGGTGCGCCTCAAGGGCGACGCCATGCTCCGCGGCAAGCAGGATCCCGCAGCGATCAACCGCTTCTTCGAGGACTGGCGGGCGCACGGGTTGACACGCATCGACGAGTGGGTCTCGGCGGAGACCACCCATCGCGCCCTGATCGAAAACCGCTGGCGCGGCACCGAGTACTACCGCCTCTGGTTCGACGAAGGCCCGGAGAAATTGTAGGCCGCGCGCGCCTGCCCGGCGCACTAGACCAGCGCGCGCCAGAGGTCGACATTCTCGAGCTTCTGGCGAATCGCGTTGGTGAAGTTGGCAGCCGTCGCGCCGTCCACGATGCGGTGGTCGGCGGATAGCGTCATCTTCATGATCGAGCGGATCGCCACCTTGCCGTCCACAACCACCGCCTGTTCGCGGGCGCTGGAGACGGCCAGGATCGCGGCCTCGCCGGGATTGATGATCGCGCTGAAGTTCTCGACGTTCATCATTCCCATGTTCGAGACGGTGAAGCTGCTGCCGGTCATCTCGTCGGGCGTCAGCTTGCCGTCGCGCGCCTTGACCGCCAAAGCCTTGGCCTGGTCGCGCAGTTCGGCGAGCGTCAGGAGCTGCGCCGCCCGGACGACCGGCACGAGCAGGCCGTTGTTGACGCTGACCGCCACGCCGAGTTCGACGTCGCCGCGCCAGGTCACTTCGCGTCCGTTGGTCACGCTGTTGACGACCGGGAACTCATCGAGCGACAGCACGACGGCTTCGAGGATGAAGTCGTTGACGCTGTAGTTCACGCCGCGGACCTTGAGATCGGCACGCAATTCCATCAGCCCCGTCATGTCGGCCGCAACGGTGACATAGAAGTGGGGGATGGTCTGCTTGCTCTCGACGAGGCGCTTGGCGATCACCTGGCGCATGCGCGACATCGCGACCGGCTTGCGACGGACGGCGCGCTCGATGTCGGCGATCATCAGGCGGCCTCCGTCGCCCGTGCCGCGCACCGTGAGCACGTCCACGCCCTGCTCCTGCGCGAGGCGCTTGGCGGCCGGCGTGATGCGGAGGGCGTCGTAGCCCCGGGCCGCGAGATAGGCGCGGACATCCTTCTCGACAATGCGTCCGCCGGGACCGCTGCCCTTGATGCCGTCGGGGGCGATGGCACAGTCGCGGGCCAGCGCCTTGGCGCGTGGCGAGATCACCAGCCGCGCGGCTGCGGCCGGCGCGACCGGAACGGCGGGGGTCAGGGTTCGGGGTTCAGGGGCTGCCGCAGGGAGCGGCACGCCGACCGGGGTCGACAGGGGGGGGGTGGCGGCAGCCACCGCATTGGCGGCGGCAACCGCAGCCGCGGGCACGGCGGCCTTCGGAGCCGCCGGGGCCTCGGCCTTCGGGGCGGCGGGCGGCGGCGTGGCATCGGGCGCCTTCTCGCCCTTTTCACCGATGTAGCCGACAACGGTGTTGACCGGCACAGTGACGCCTTCGCGGACGATGATCTTGATCAGCGTGCCCTCGAAGAAGCTCTCGA
>CAYRPP010000395.1:0-1755 GCA_964426115.1 uncultured Lentisphaerales bacterium
GCTCGTGCGATGCCTATTCGAAACACGTGTTGCGCGCGCTCGGCGTCGAGTCGCTTGTGCGTTTATCGGCCCTGCACTACAACACCCCGGCCGAAATCGACCGTTTTCTCGATGTCACGGACGCCCTGCGTGGCGCACACGGCAAGGTGGCCCGGTAGGGGTATGTTGATGCAGCCAATGCCCGGGCGGGTCGTCTTGCGTGATGCGGTCGGGAAGCGCTGGCTGGAGTTCTCCCGGCCGTTCCGGATCGTGACGACCCATGGTCTAGACGAGGTTATGCCGCTGATCGGACAGATCGAGGCTTGCGTCCAGGAAGAAGGCTGTTACGCCGCCGGGTTCATCTCCTACGAGGCCGCCCCCGCTTTCGATCCGTCGCTGCCGGCCAAGCCCGACGGCGAGTTTCCCCTTCTCTGGTTCGGGCTTTTCAAGCAGATCGACGAAATCGTCCTGCCCGATGAGGGCACGGCCGACGACGTGGCCGTCGACTGGCAGCCTTCTGTCGACCGCGAAGCCTACAACCGATGTCTGCATGCCATACGGGGCTGCATTCAGGCGGGCGACACCTATCAGGTCAACTACACCTACCGGCTCCAGGCCAGAACGGACATCGACCCCTGGCGCCTGTTCGTCGGGATCGCCGGGGATGGCGAGGCACCCTATGCCGGGTTCGTGGATACGGGCGAGTGGGCGCTCTGCAGCGCCTCGCCCGAACTCTTTCTGCGGATCGATGGCCAGCAGGTCGAATCGCGTCCCATGAAGGGAACGGCCGCACGGGGATTATGGGCCGAGGACGACCAGGCGCGGCGGGAGTCTCTCTCGGTTTCCGGGAAGGATCGCGCCGAGAACGTGATGATTGTGGACATGGTGCGGAACGACCTTGGGCGCGTCGCGATGCCGGGCAGCGTGCAGGTGCCCGCCCTGTTCGAGATCGAGAAGTACCCGGCCGTGTGGCAGATGACCTCCACGGTCCGCGCCCGCACGCGCGAACCGCTGGACCGCATTCTCCAGGCGACCTTTCCGCCCGCCTCCATCACCGGTGCCCCGAAACGGCGCACGATGGAAATCATTGCGGGCTTGGAATCGACGCCCCGGCGCATCTACACCGGCACGATCGGCTATCTTTTCGGCTACGCGGCCGACCTGCCTAAAATCCGGAACGCGTTGTTGGACTTGGCGGCGGGTTTGCCTCCGGTGCCGCATCGGGTACGCCTGCGGGTCGCCCGTCATGGCGGGATCCGCTGCGATGCCGCGCTCCTTGATCCGGCCGCCCTGCATTTCGGGGATGTGGTGCTGGCCAGGGAGCCGATCGACCGCCGCGACGTGTTCCTCTATCACAAGACGACCCGGCGCCGTGTCTACGAGGAGGCCGTCAGGTCGAGTCCGGGATTTGGCGATGTCCTCTTGTTCAATGAAGACGGGGAGGTAACCGAGACCACGATTGCCAATCTCGCGGTGGAGATCGATGGCATCCTGTGGACCCCCCCTGTGCGCTGCGGTGTGCTGCCAGGGACCCGGCGGGCCTGGCTTCTCGAGCAAGGCCGTCTTCGGGAGCGGGTCCTGCGTGTCCCGGACGTGCTCGCAAGCCCGAACGTCTTCCTGCTGAACTCCGTCCGGGGGATGCACAAAGTCCAGATCCGGCCCAGGGCTGAGGCGCGGCAAGGCGACATGGAGGAGATTCCGGCACGCCCAATGGCAATCCAGACGCAGGGCCACCGGCTCCCAATGCGCCCTTCTCGCGCTCCCCGTGGCTAACCG
>CAYRPP010000396.1:0-1752 GCA_964426115.1 uncultured Lentisphaerales bacterium
CCGACTTCTCCAGCAGGGCCGAGAGGCTCTTGGCGGCCTCGTCCGCCTTGAGGTACTGCAGCGGGACGGCCTTGAGGTGGCCACGCCCCGTCGGCAGGTCGACATCCAGGCGGGCGATGAGCGCCTTGTACTCCGCCAGCAGGGCGGCCGGGCCGACGAGGATCAGGCTGTTGGCATGCGGGGCCGCCACCACGAGTCCGCCGCGCGCGGCGCCGGGGGCGCCCGCGCCCTGGAGGCGCGCCGCGAGCTGCTGGCCCTCCGGAGGGGCGGCCTGCGTCATGGTCGTGTTCAACTGGCGCGCCAGCGCGTCGGCGTCGGCAAACGCGAGCGGCACGACCTCGGTCACGCGGGCGAGGCCCGGGCGGTCCAGTTCCGCAACCAGGAGCGCGACGCGTTCCAGCGTGCGGGCGGTGTCGGTCACCACCAGATGGTTGCTCGATTCGAGCACAGCAATCCAGCCCTTGCGGCCGCCGCCGCCCTCGAGCACGCGGCGCACGTCGTCGGCGGCCACGTGCTGGAGGCTGAAGACGCGCGTGACGAGGCCGTTGCCGGTCTCGCCGTCGCGCATGGCGGCCCCCACCGCGAGGCCGCCCCCCTCGGGCAGCCGCACAATGCGGCACGAGCCGCCCTCGTCCACAACGCTCAGGCCGGCCGAGGCCAGCACCGAGAGTCCGAAGGCGTAGACGTCGTCGGCCGGGAGCTTCAGGGTGTCGCCGCCGGGCACGATCACCGTGAAGGTCGCATCGACATCTCCGGCCACGGCGAAGGGGCGTCCCGTGGCGTCGCTCAGCAACTGAGCGAAGGCCTCGACCTTGACCCGATCGAGGGCGCCGATCGCGATGGGTTCCTTCGGCTGCTGCGCACCCGCCGCCAGGCACCAGCAGACCAGCGCGGCGGCACCTCGGACACCCGGAAGCAAGTGGCGGTGTGTTCCGTTCATAGTGTCTCCGGGATCCTCAGATGATGCCGCGGGTCGACTTCTCCACGAAGCTTGTCAGCTCGCGGATCTCGGGACAATCGAGCACCTCGGCGCGGATGCGCTCGATGGCCTGCGTGTGGTTCAGACCCTCGCGGTAGAGCAGCTTGTAGGCCTGCTTGATGGCGGCGCGCGACTCGGCCGGCACGTTGCGCCGCTGCATGCCGACGACGTTGGTGCCGCGCACCATGGCCGGCGTGTCGGCCACGAGCATGTAGGGCGGCACATCCTGGGCGATCTTGCTGGCGGCGCCGACCATTGCCATGCGCCCGATGCGCGTGAACTGGTGGACGCCCGTCATGCCGCTGATGATGGCCATGTCGTCGACCTCCACCTCGCCGGCGAGCTGCACGGCGTTGGACATGATCACCTCGTTGCCCACCCGGCAGCCGTGCGCCACATGCACGTAGGCCATGATCAGGCACTTCTGCCCGATGCGCGTGACCTCGCCGTCGCGAGTGCCAGTGTGGACCGTCGAGAACTCCCGCAGCGTGGTGCCGTCACCGATCTCGGCATAGGTTGTGCCGCCGGTATACTTCAGATCCTGCGTCAGCATGCCGATGCAGGCGAACGGGAAGAGCCTGCAATCGCGGCCGATGCGGGTGTGGCCGTCGACGACAACATGGGACTGCAGCTCCGTGCCGTCGCCGAGCTCGACATGCGCGCCGATGACCGAATAGGGGCCGATGACGACGTTCGCGCCGATCTTGGCGCCGGAATGCACGATGGCGGTGGGATGAATTGTGGCCATGGAATAATCCCCATGTTGAAACAAG
>CAYRPP010000397.1:0-1752 GCA_964426115.1 uncultured Lentisphaerales bacterium
CGAGCAAGCAGACGGCGGACTGGATCTTCCAGAACAACCTGGTGGAGGCCTCGGGCGCCATCTACAGCGAAGTCGGCCAGGTCAACCTCAACTGGCGCGACGTGGTGGTGACCCGCAACCGGTTCGTCAACATGACGTCGAACGCGGTGATCACCCACAACGTCCGGAGCCTGACGGCCACAGACAACCAGTTCGACACGCTCGGCGCCGGCGGGAACGCCCTGGTCTGCCAGAACATCGGCTCGCTGACCGTGGCGGGCAACACGTTCACGAACATCGGCTGGAACGCCGTGCAGTTGGTGGGCGCGACGAGCGTCACGATCACCAACAACGTCTGCGGCAACCTGGGCGCGGAAGCATTCAAACTGGGCGGCCCCATCGTGAACGGCGTCTGCTCCTACAACACCATCGTTGGCGCCAATACAGCCAACGAGGTGGATGTCGGCGGCATCCGCATCCGCGTGGCCGCGGGTCAACCCTACAACGTCGAGATCATCTGCAACTATATCGAGAACAGCTACAACGGACTGGCCGTGCGGAACGGCGATGACTTGGACGGCACGTCGATCACAGTCGCTCAGAACACGTTTGTCGACAATAGCCATGCCGGAGTCTACAACGGCAGCGACGATACATTGACGGTGTCAGAAAACTACTGGGGCACCGCGTTCGGGCCCTCGGGCGACGGTTTCTTCGGCACCGGCGACGCGATCATCGGGGACGTGGCCATTGCCAGCTACTACACGGACGCCGCGCTGACCACGCTGCACTACTACGACCTCTACGTGGATAACAGCTTTGCCCCCGAGCAGCTTGACGTCAACCACTTCGCCGCCATCCAGGACGCCTACGCCGCCGCCAATCCCGGCGACACGATCCATGTGGCGGCGGGCGGCTACACGCTTGACTCGACCTTCACGGTCGCCAAGCCGGGCCTGACGATCACGGGCGAGTCGAGCGCATCGGTCACGATCGACGCCTCGGCGCGGACGGGGACGGCCTACGGCATCCACGTGGCTGCCAGCGATGTGACGCTCGAGCACTTCACGCTTATCCCGGCGAGCTACGCCGGCGCGGGCTTCCCGATCCATGTCTCGGGCACGCCGGGCATCCTCTCGAACATCACGCTGCGCGACATCGTGATCGCGAACGCCTACCGTACGCCGTTCGACTGCAACGGCGTGGACAACCTCCTGCTCGATGGGCTCGTCGCCAGCGGCACGGTCTACGGCACCGGCATCGGCCTGACGGGCTGCGTCGGCGTAACCATCACCGGCTGCCAGACGGCGGGCAACGCCTGGGGCGGCGTGCGCGTGTCCGGTTCCACTGACGTCGAGCCGGATCGCGCCAGCAGCGACATCAACGTCGACTTTGCGGCCAACACCTTCGCCGAAGTGAACGCCCTCTACATCGATGTCGACGGCATGGGCTCGACGGTCGACGCGACGGGGTACAGCTACAAGATCACGACCTCGGCGGGCACGACGACTTATCTCGAGGAGGGGTACACCGAGGCGCAGGCCATCGCCGTCGCGCTCGGCGTCGAATCGACCTTCCCGGGCCTGACGGTGACCGGGCTCTACGAAGCCGACGGCGACCAGGTTCCCTTCGACGGCGAGATGAGCACGGCCATCGTCTACGTGGACGACAACTGGGCCGGCACGCCTGCCGGCGCGGGAGTCCAGCAGCCCGGCGCGCCGGCCGGCACCTACCTGCAGTTCGGCCGCAACGCCTTCGACACCGTCCAGGGCG
>CAYRPP010000398.1:0-1752 GCA_964426115.1 uncultured Lentisphaerales bacterium
CCGTGACCTGGAAGAAGGCCGACGGAACCGTGGTCCTGCTCTCCAACCAGTCGCCGGTGGCGGTGGTGACCGAGGCGCTGCTCGCCGCCATCCAGGCGCTGGTCGACCATGCGGCGGCGAATAACGCCGTTTACGCCAACGGTGCACAGATCCCCGACTCGCCGCCGGGCGGCGTGGCCTACTGCACCGGCAATCCCGACGGCTGGAGCCGCACGGGCACTGGCTGCTTCATCTTCGCCGGCGACGCCTCCTTCCAGGGCGGTGCGCTCGACGTCCAGTCGGCCAACGGTTACCCGGCGATCATCGTCATGGGTGCCGGCGAAGTCAAGATGAACTCGGGCTCGGAGGTTCACGGGGCTATGCTGGTGCCCAATGGCAGCGTCAAGATCAACGGCCATGCCGCCTTCTACGGACCCATCCTGGTCGGCCAGGGCTTTACCGGCAACGGCACGGCCGACTTCTTTGCCGGCGACGGACAGGGCTTCAATCTGCCCCCGTCCGAGACCACCACCGACAACGTCGTCATCACCGCCTGGCACTGAGTTGAAGTTGACAACCCCCACCTCTATATGACATAGTGGCGCGCATTGCACCCATGCGGTGGGATACCGAAGTGGACAACCGGGGCAGACTGTAAATCTGCTGGCATTGCCTTCCTTGGTTCGAATCCAAGTCCCACCACCATCTTCCAAAAGCCCCGCAAATCCAACGGTTTGCGGGGTTTTTCTTTGCATTTCAAGCACTTACGCAAGGGATTGACGCCCCGCAGTCTGCTCCTGACCCCGAGTCCTGTCAAAGCTTGTCGCAGGCTGACCACGCCTGTCGGATGCTCATAAGGGATACAATAAGGGATACAGCCTCCAGCCCCGGAATCCCTGGTGGGCAGAAAAATGTCTGCCCACCCTTTGGTGTCCCAGACGGCCCGGTGGCTGGCTCATCCGGACGGTTCCGGGTTGCGGCTGTCTGATCCCCCTCTCGTGCTGGTCGTGTCCATCGGACTGATGTTCCGTGACCGCCACGAACACGCTCATGAGCACAAGCCTCTTGTCCACGATCACGAACACCGGCACGACGACCGCCACCACGAGCATAGCCACGCCGACTCGGCGACAGCCACCGCACACGCCCACGTCCATCAGCACGTTCAAGTCATTCACTCACACCCGCACTGGCCAGACCTGCACCACCGGCATCACGGCGTAGAGTACCGTTCAGAGGTGGAATGAACCCGCCATACGTGCGCCAACCAAGAACACCCGTCTCCCCCAAACCGAGGAACCGCTAGGCTATCCACCCATGCCAGACTTCCAGTCCAACGAAGAGTTCTTTGCTGCGTTCCGTGACTTCGTCGCACGGATCGAGAAGCAGGGCCACGCCGAGACGGCGAAGGAGCTGCGGGATGGCTCCGCCTGCATGAACGGGCTGACGGACGGTTGGGCGATGCTGATGGAGGCGATGAAACGGGTCGTTGCCGGGCAGCGGGGCAAGATCGAGGGGCCGGAATTGGCAGAACTGCGTCGGATGCTCAAGGCTGTCACGAAGACTGTCTACAGGCGTTAGTCAGCATGGCGGCGACGATTACGGCGATCATCGCAAAGCGGCCGTCCGACCATCGTCCTGTGTCTATGGTGGTCATCAATCTATCTCTGCGAACACGTCGCAAATCTGGGGCGGCGCAGCCGTACCCAGCATTTGCATGTGTGCGCCCAGCATGGGCGCGTTGTAAATGGAGTGCAAGTCTCCTGTGAAAGG
>CAYRPP010000399.1:0-1740 GCA_964426115.1 uncultured Lentisphaerales bacterium
GGGAGAAGGAAAACCATATGAAAATTTATATAAAAAGTGAGAAGGGGTTCCAGAAAATGTATGCCCTTGGAGAGAAGAAGGGAGAACTATGAGCCTTAAAGTAGAATGCATAAGAAAGCTAATGGGCTGGTGCCCGGCTTGCAGGAAAATGACATTGCAAACGGAACAGCCTTGTAACTTTATAAATACAGCCCAGATCTCCGGAAAAACAGGAAATATCCCGGAGTTCCGAACATCAAATATAATTTTTCCTGCAAATACAACTCTGGTTTTTGTACTTTTTTATATATGTATCAGCCTGCTTCTGAGATATCCGGAAGATATTTCACTCTTCCTTGCAGGTCTCTTCCTGCTTAACATCTTTTACTACTTTCTATATCTCAAAACTCTCGAGGCAGCAGTTCTGGTAGACAGATTTGGGGTACACCTGCATGCCTTCAGATTGAAAAAATTTGAAATCCCTTATGAAGAGATTGAAAGTGTGACTTCGCACAAGCTTGAGAAGCGTTCAAAGAAAATGTCTCTGCTTCTAGTAATTGGAGGAATTGCCCTTTGTGGATTCTTTTTTTACATTGCCATCGCAGAAGGAGAATGGAAGCCTCTTCTGCTATTGGTCTCCCTGTTTCCACTCCTACTCTTTGTGGAGAGAAAACAAAAAATTCGGTTCCAGGACCTGAATACACAGCTGTACATCAAGACCAGACACAAGAAATGGTATGAATGGACTCCTTACTATTCTTTGATCATGGATGAAGCCTCAGCTACAGAGATTAAGTCATCTATTGAAAAGCATTTGTGAAGGCTGTTAAAATGGCTTTTATCAAATCTCTCCGAAAATTGATAGGATGGTGCCCAATGAGAAAACTAATTCAGAAAGAAAGGCAGGAAGACTGTTTTTCAGACTTTAAATTAGAAAATAGGAACATTCGGCCAATATCCTCTCCTGTGGATCTTCACGAAAATAGAATTCCTAAGGTACGGGTTAGCCTCTTTGACTTCGGGTCTCTGATAATTACTTTTATCGTATCAATAATCTCTTTTATAATCTCTTTTCTTATATGGGCTTATGTTCCTGAAGACTCTTTTTTAATTATATTTTCAGGCCTTGTTATGTTCCTTATACCTCTCATATTCTTTCTTAACCGTCCCAATGCTGCTGCAGTAATGTCTGGAAAAATTATAATCAAGAGACCTCTGCGTAAGCCTATTGTTGTTGAAAAAGAGGACATCAGGCAAATCTCGATAACAAAAAACAGAGATCACTCCCTTCGATGGTTGATTCGCTCATTTTATGTTATCTTTTTACCATTCTACCTTGGAGAGGGGATAATTAAAGCTTTAAGGAACTTGGAAAGGTCGTTTCCAGACTATATTGTATTAAGTCTATTTCTGGTACGTCTTGCAGGAGTAGCAATTTTCCTTGCGCTATTTTATAATTTCGAACTCCTAGCACCTTATCAACAGACCTTTAAAGTTACTACAAATTCAAACCTTAAACTCTGGTTATATACAGAAAAGCCGGAAGAATTTGTCGCTATTCTCAAAAATGAGACGGGATAAAGAAGAAGAGGAAAGAGGGGTTATCCTGAAATTATGACTTCCCTGATTTAGAAATGCATAAAGAAAAACAGAAAATAAACTATTATTTCAAGCTTTTAATGAGTTCCTGCCAGCGCTTTTCGTCTACAAGCTTCTGGGTGTTGAGCATACGCTTGAATTCGGAGGCTCCCTTTTCTCCGA
>CAYRPP010000400.1:0-1738 GCA_964426115.1 uncultured Lentisphaerales bacterium
CTCCTGGATCGTGAAGGGCGAGTGCTCGGCGTCGATCCAGGTGAAGTCGAACCCGACATCCGCGGCCAACTCGCTGACGGCCGGATCCGAAAGGGTGATCACGGTGCCCAGGGCCACGCGCCGCCTGGTCGTCTCCAGGAACGTCTCGAGATTGTTGATTTTCATGAGATGTAACTTAGCAGATGCGGCGTGCCGCGTCGAGCGCGGGCGACAGCAGGTTCTCGGTTAGCCAAGGGGGAGCGGGGGAAGCGCATTGAGATGTCGAATCCCGACAGAAATTCAATACGGGTTGCCAACGCGCGTCCAATTGTCTATCGTGTGCATCCCGGGGCCCAAAAGGTCTTGCAGGCGCCGCCAGTGCCAGGTGCGGAAGCCTGCTGCACTGAGGAGCCCAAAGGGAGAGCACGTCATGCGAAAATGTGTCCGGGCCGCACGGGTTTTCACGGGACGCGATGTCCGCGAGAACGCATGGCTGCTTCTCAACGAGACCGGCATCGAGGGACTGAGCGACGCTCCCAGGGGCGAAGTGGTGGGCGAATGCGCCGTGCTGACCCCGGCGTTCATCGATCCCCACAGCCATATCGGGATCCACCGGGCCGGCGAGCCGGGACGCGATAGCGAGAGCAACGACACGCTGGACTCCATCCTGCCCCTGCCCGACGTGCTCGACTCCGTGCAGATGGACGATGTCGCCTTTGCGACCGCCATGGAGTCCGGCATTCTGTACTCCTGCGTGGTGCCGGGCAGCGCGAACATCATCGGTGGCCTCTCGGCGGTGATCCGGCACTGCGCGCCGCACAGTACCGCCGCGCTGGTCGAACGCGCAGGCATCAAGGCGGCGCTCGGGTACAACATCATGGCCTACGGCGGCACCAAGGGCACGCGCCCCACGACACGCCGCGGCGCGCTGGCCGTGCTGCGCGCCAGGCTCTACGTGGTCAGGGACAAGGCGGCCAAGGCCGCGAAAGGCGCCAAAGGCGCCGCCCGCGCGGAGCCGCTCACCGAGGAGGAACGGATCCTCAAGGGGCTGCTGGACGGCAGGATGCGGCTGCGCGTCCACGCGCACAAGATCGATGACATCGCCGCGCTGCTCCGGCTGGTGGACGAATTCAAGCTCCGCGTCAGCGTCGAGCACGCCATGGATGTCAACCGCCCCGAGATCTTCCAGGAGCTCCGGAAACGCCGGATCACGGTCGTCTACGGTCCCCTCGACACCACCAGCAGCAAGGTCGAACTCCTTCACAAGCACTGGCGCAACGTTCGGATCCTGATCGAGTCCGGCGTCGATTTCTGCCTGATGACCGACCATCCCGTCACTCCCTCCTGGACGCTGCTGCAGCAGACGCGCACGCTCCTGCGCTGCGGCTTATCCAAGCAGGAAGCGCTGGAAACGCTGACGCGCAAGGCCGCCGTGTTCCTGGGAATCGATGACCGGCTCGGCACGCTGGCCAGGGGCAAGTGGGCCTCGTTCACCTGCTGGAGCGGGGATCCGTTCGACATCGCCAGCCGTCCGCTGGCCGTCTACGCTGAAGGACGGCCGGTCTTCCAGGAATAGATGCCGTACAATCTGAAGCCAACCCTGCTGGCGCTGCACGCCCGCCTGCTCGCGGCGCGCGACGCGCGCGGTGTCTGGACCGGCGTGCTCTCGGACAGCGCCTTGAGCACGGCGCTCGCGGTGACCGCTCTGCGCCAGGCGCCCGACACGTCGCCCGATGATACGGACCGCTGGCGCCGCGGC
>CAYRPP010000401.1:0-1733 GCA_964426115.1 uncultured Lentisphaerales bacterium
CCGGGCGTGTAGGGCAGGGCATGCCAGTATTTCCAGAGGAAGCCGACCGTCGCCTGCCCCGCGGGCAGCATGCCCATGCCATAGTAGTCGCAGGAGTGGAACCCGCGCGTCGCGGCGCACGCGTCGTCGAACTCGTCGGCATAGAGGGCGGCGACGGGATCGCTCCAGGTTCCGCCAGCATAGGCCGCGGTATGAATGCTGCGGCGCCGCATGCGCATCCAGCGCGGCGTGAACTTCATGGCGGTCAGCGCGCCGCGCCGGCCGGGATGGTAGACGCTGGTGATGACGTCGGCGCTGCGCCAGCGCGGCGTCGGGCTGTCCAGGTTCCAGTCGAGACCGTCCGCCGAGTGGGCCGTGTAGTAACCGCGGCGCTCCTCGACAATCGCGGGGTGTGCGAGGAACAGACCCTTGTAGCCGCATCCCGTCGCGCGGTAGCGGCGCGCCGGCGGGGCGTCGGGGTCGATGAAGACCGTGGCGCTGTGCAGGCCGAGGTTGGTCAGGTTGTTGCCTTCGGGACCATGCCGGACTAGATTCAGCACCGGCTTGCGCCAGACGATGCCGTCGTCCGATTCTGCGTAGGCGATCGACGACATGTCACGGTGCATGTCCCAGTCGGCCGGTATGGCGTGGTACCACATGCGGTAGCGCCCGCCGTCGCGGAGCACGCTGCCGTAGATCGTGATGCCCAGGCCGTCGGCGAAGGTGTCGGGCTTCACCACGAATTCGGGATGGATCTCGGGGCATTGCTGGAAGAAATGCAACTGCCCGTCCACGTCGAGGTTGGTCCGGGATTCGAAGAGGAGTTCCATGGCCGCGTCTCCTGGTTTTGCCGCCGCAGCGGCTGCTGGAGCACGGGGGCCAGCAGTGCGGTACATGGTGACATATCAGCCCTGGCACGGCAATCGGATTTTCCGAGTATTCGGCCAGGCTCCGGGTGTGTGAGGAATATAGTGGGGCGAAAAGACAAACAGATCACCAGATTCTTAAGTGGGACTCCGGTGAACCGCCGGTCAGTATGCAGGTGGCAGTGGGCAGTTCCTCTCCGCGTTGTCAAACATCTCACCCGTCTTCCCATCCGCGAAAACCGCTCCATCCGTAGCCTCTCCTCTGCGCCTCTGCACCTCTGCGTTTAATCCCCGTCTCCCATCTCCCGCTCCCGAACTCCCGCACTTTAGAACTCCCGCACTCCCAACTGCCTACTGGTCTTCCGCCCCTCCATGCGCTATCCTTTGACCCACGGTGGACAAGGGGCCAATCCACAAGGAGCGTTCCATGAAAAAGACCTCGTTCGTGATCCTGTCGCTGGCCTTTTCGATATCGATGCTTGCGGCTTTGCCCGCCACTGCCGCCACCGAAGGCCCTTACACCTACACCCTCTCTGGCGGCAAAGCCACCATCACCGACTGCAGAACCTCGTTTTCCGGCGCCTTGTCCATCACAAACGAACTGGGCGGCTACCCCGTCACCACCATCGGCACCAGCGCGTTCAACCGCTGCCGCTTCCTGACCGACGTCACCATCCCCTCCACCGTCTCCGCCATCGGCGAAGGGGCGTTCGCCTCCTGCTCCTCACTGGCCAGCGTGACCATCCCCGACAGCGTCACCACTATCGGCGGTTGCGCGTTCTACCTCTGCTCCTCCCTGACCAGTGTGACGATCCCCTCCAGCGTCATCACCATCAACAACCGAACGTTCTACCTCTGCTCATCCCTGACCAGTGTGACGATCCCCTC
>CAYRPP010000402.1:0-1728 GCA_964426115.1 uncultured Lentisphaerales bacterium
CGTCCAGCCCTCTCAGCATGCGCTTCCCGCGCCCCCCTGTGGCTAGCCGATTACGCTTCGCAGTGGAAATGCGCTTGGTGGATAGCGTCAATTGTGTTAAATTTTTTTCTTTAAGGGTATGTGCTTGGCGCCCCGGACGTCGGAGACAGTGCGCATGCCGATGAAACCGAAGGGAGTATGCCGGATGAAAAGGTCGGTCGCGATTTTGCTGGCGGCGGTCTGTGTGCGTTCGGGCCTTGCCGCCTCGGCGCAGAACGCTTTCGTCAAGGTCGAGTCGAACACCCCGGGCGTCGACACGGTGGTCGTCGTGACGCAGCCGGCGGGCGAGTTCCACATCACGACTAAGAATGTCGAGAACAACTTCCACGCCGAGGTCTACATCACCGGACTGGGTGGCGTGGCCGTGACGCCGGCATACGCCAAGATGCCCGTCGGACAGACGATCACATGGAAGGCGGTCGAGGAGCTCGTCGAGGAGGCGCCGGTCTCGGGAACCATCGTGCTCTTCCGGATCGACGTCGAGATCGACAAGGTGGGCGAGGACCAGGAGGACGGCGCGGGCGCCATCGTCGAATATGCCGACTGCTCGAAGGGGATCGGCGACCAGGACTGCAAGAAGGCCCTCGAACATGTGAAGATCACATGCACGCCCTCCAACCGTCCCGAGAACGAGAGGATCGACCTGACGTACCCCGCCAACCATCTTTTCGTCAAGAAGGGCAGCACCTACACGCCCGCCGAGGCGAGCTACACGGCGAAGGAGATCCACACCATCAGCTTCTATCTCCATGGCCATGCGCTCGGCGCCGGTACCATCACAGCCACCCACAACATCAACGGGTGCAGCGATACGGCCAACTTCATCGTGGTTGAGGCGAAGGGCAAGGGGGCGGACGCGCCCTGATGCGCGAGCCGCTTGTGGCAGGGGCCCCTGAAGAACTCCGTCGCCCGGGCGGCGCCGTCTGCCGGCGGCGGAGGATGCTTGGGATGGTTCTCGCGCTGGCGCGCCTTTTGTCCGCCATGCCGGCGCCGGCCGCGGACGGTCCGGTCTTTGCCAGGCGCCCCGACAGCTTCCCCGACGCCGAGCCCGGCCACGGCTATCCCGGACGCATCGTCACGCCGTCCATGCCTGCCGAGGTCGAGGCCGCCTTCAACCGCCTGGGCATGCGCGCGGGCGTCTTCCAGCGCGCCGCGCTCGATCCGGCCCGGCACGCCGTGCCGCCGGAAATCTGCCCGGATCGTCTCACTTTCGCCCACTACGCGCCCACGCAGACCGACCGTCCCTGCCCGCTGCTGCTCTTCATTCCCGGAACCGGCTCGCAGGGCGACGACCCGGCCCTGCTGCTGCGCCAGTCCGGCTTCTACTCCAAGGTGCTGGGAGAGGCCTTCCAGAACAAGCATCCCTGCCACCTCTTCGTGCCGCTCATCCCGAAAAAAATGCAGGCCCGCGCCTTCCTGCCGGGCGTCCCGCATCCCCTCGCCGCGCTGATCTGCGACGCCATGTTCGCCGCGGCCGCGCGCGCCCGCCCGCCGGTCGACCTCAACCGGCTCTACGTGACCGGCCTCTCGTTCGGCGGCAACATGGCCTTCGACTTCTGCTGCGCCTTCCCGGGGCGCTTCGCGGCCAGCGTTCCGATCGCCGCCCTGCAGCGCCGGGAGATGATCCCCGCGCGGCAGCCGGGCCGCTACTGGCTGCTCTACAACGAGGGCGACTTCCGGCGCTACCGC
>CAYRPP010000403.1:0-1722 GCA_964426115.1 uncultured Lentisphaerales bacterium
GGCCGAAGTCCTCGGTTTTATGCGATTTTAAGCCTGGGGATATTTCCGCGCATAAACGCGTCTCTTTTTGCGTCGCGCGTGCCTGTCGCCGGTCTCTGTTTGGCCGTTTTGAGGCGGACGCCCAGGTCACGAAAGTTATTGTTCACAGAGACAAACCTTCGCTTTGAGTATCAACCGGCGACCACGGGTTGCGTCACCTGCGGAGCCAGGCGAGGCGGATACGGGCACAAAAAAGCCGCCAGCCATTTGGCCAGCGGCTCCTTTGTCCCAGTTACCTCATTGCGTCAGCAGTTCTTTCTGCTCGCTCCACAAGTCTGGAATCGTCTTTCGGGCCAGGGCGACGGACAGGCCGTTGATACATTCGCCGTCAATGACCCGCCCGATGATTTCCGGCGCCAGCATGGACAGGCGGATGACGCGGGCCACATAGCTGAAGTCACGCCCGATGAGCGCCGCCAGGGCCTTGATGTTCTCCACCTTGCCCGCGTCGATGAGCTGCTGCCAGCGCCGTCCGCGCGCCACGGCCAGCAGGAACGCCTGGCGACCCGGATCGGCGGCTTCCTCCCCCGGTACGATGATCCGCGTGCCGCCGCCCGTCTGCTTCACGCTCAACGGCACCGATACATGCAGGTTGCCATTGGGCAGGAGTTCAGCCGTTACGGTTTTCATGGTCGATTTCCTCCTTGAAGGCCCTGATGCCCTCCGCCTTGAGTTCCAGGTCCATTTTATCCTCGTAGAGCCGGATGCGCTCGATCAGGAGCTCCGCCAGCCGATGCTTCTCCACGCTGGTCGCCTCGTGCCAGAACGGCCGGCCCAGGACATCCGCCAGACCGTGGGCGTCGATGCCGTTCAACCCGGCCAGGCTGGCCGCCATCAGCGGCGTGCGGAATACCGCCGACATCTGCGCGAACACCGCATCCTCCAGCCTCGTGGCGGGAACCTGGCGCACCGGGCAGCGCGAGATGGCCCGCCGCGAGTCCCTGGAGCACTTGTAGTACGAATAGCGCTTCCCGTTCTTCTTGGTCGTCGACACCGCCGTCATCGTGCCGCCACAGTGGCCGCAGTAGAGGACGCCATTCAGGGCCGACACGTATTCAGACTTCCGCGTCAGGTCGGTCCTGGCCGGATTGGCATCCATGAAGCGCTGGACCCTCTCCCAGGTCTCCCGGTCCACGATGGCCGCGTGTTCGCCCTCGAAGATTTCGCCCTTGTGGCTCACCTTCCCGTCGTAGAGGCAGTTGCGCAGGATATGGTGCAGCTTGTTCTTGTCCCACGGGCGGCCGCGCTTGGTCTTGCAGCCCTGGGCATTGAGCTCGATGGCGATCTGCTTGGGCGACTGCAGGTCAAGGTAGCGCCGGTAGATGTGCCGCACGGTCTCGGCCTCCTCGTCCACCACCACCAGCTTGCGGTTCTGGACGCAGTAGCCCAAGGGCACCATGCCGCCCATCCACATCCCCTTCCGCTTGCTGGCCGCGAACTTGTCACGGATACGCTCGCCGATGATTTCACGCTCGTACTGCGCGAAGGTCATCAGGATATTCAGCATCATCCGGCCGGACGAGGTCGAGGTATTGATGTCCTGGGTCACCGAACAGAAGCTGACGTTGTACTGGTCGAAGAACTTGGTCAGCTCCGCGAAGTCGCAGATGCTGCGGCTCAACCGGTCGATTTTATAGACCAGCACCACGTCGATGTTGCCGGCACGGCATTCGGCCATGAGGC
>CAYRPP010000404.1:0-1710 GCA_964426115.1 uncultured Lentisphaerales bacterium
TCTGGTAAATCGCGTCCTGCAACTGGCGGTCAAGGACCTGGCGGTCGGTGATGACAACGACGCAGTCGAATATCTTCGCATCTCGATGAACATGAAGTGGCCGAGGATGTCGAGGAAGCTCTCGAACTGGAGCACCTCCTCCCAGAAGTAGCCGGTGCGGTAGCCGGATTCATGCCGGGGGTTGCCCGCACCGCAGATGATCTTGCCGGGAGCGCTGCCCCGGTTGAACGGCAGGAAATGGGTCTTCTCGCCCGCCAGCCGGGTGGTCATGTACACCGCTTCCGAATCAGCGGCAAAATGGACCAGCGCCCGCTTCTTGAACGCGAAGAGCGGCGCCCGCGGGTCACGGTCTTCCCGGTATTGGCGCACGGCGTTCTGCCAGTTCTGACCCGTGCCGGGGTTTTTCAATTCAATGGTGGCGACCGGCAGACCGTTCACCGCAAGCACCATGTCCAGCGTGCGGTTGTCGCCGGGATGACACGGCACCTGGCGGGTGACGGTGAGGCGGTTTTTGGCAAAGAGGGCGATCGTCTCGAAATTCGCGCCATGGGCGGGTTTGAAATAGGGGTCAAAACCCCTTAAACCATTTGCCATTGGGTGCTTCATCTGCTACAATTATTGGTTTTTCATTTCTGAATCCATTCGCAGAGCGACAATGTCCGACCACATTCATCCCCTGAGCAAGATCCGCAACATCGGCATCATGGCCCACATTGATGCCGGTAAGACGACGACCAGTGAGCGCATTCTGTTCTACTGCGGCGCCAACTACAAGATCGGCGAGGTGCATAACGGCGCCGCCACCATGGACTTCATGGTCCAGGAGCAGGAGCGCGGCATCACGATCGGGTCGGCCGCCACCACCGTGACCTGGAAGGACTACCAGATCAGCCTGATCGACACCCCGGGACACGTCGACTTCACGGCCGAGGTCGAGCGCTGCCTGCGCGTGCTCGACGGCGCCATCGCCCTCTTCTGCGCCGTCGGCGGCGTGCAGCCCCAGACCGAGCAGGTGTGGCGCCAGAGCGAGAAGTACCTCGTGCCCAAGCTCTGCTTCATCAACAAGATGGACCGCGTGGGCGCGGACTTCGACGGCACCGTCGAGGAGATCCGCACCACGCTGAAGTCCAACCCCGTCGTCATGACCTATCCCATCGGCGCGGCCGACACCTTCGCGGGCGTCGTCGACATCCTGCGCATGAAGGCCATCCGCTTCGACGAGGAGAGCCGCGGCGTCAACCTGGAATACATGGACATCCCCGAGGACCTGCGCGAGGTCTGCGAGGAGGCCCACCAGGCGCTGATCGAGCGCGCCGCCGAGCAGGACGACGCCCTGCTGGAGAAGTTCTTCGCCGATGGCACGCTCTCCGACACCGACGTGCTCAAGGGCATCCGCAAGGGCTGCCTGGCGCGCAAGCTCGTCCCCGTCTACTGCGGCACGGCCTTCAAGAACAAGGGCGTGCAGCCGCTGCTCGACGGCGTCACGCGCTTCCTGCCGTCGCCCCTCGACATCGGCCCGGTCCAAGCGCACGGCGATCCCGCCACGCAGCGCTTCCCCCGCGACGAGGATCCCTTTGCCGCACTGGCCTTCAAGATCGTGGCCGACAAGCACATGGGACGCGTACTCTACATCCGCATCTACTCCGGCACGCTCAAGGTCGGCCAGGTGATCCACAACTCGACCCTGGGCGTGGAGGGTCGCATCGGGCG
>CAYRPP010000405.1:0-1706 GCA_964426115.1 uncultured Lentisphaerales bacterium
CCACGCCCAGGCTCTGGAAGGCCTGCACGCGCACGAGCATGTAGTTGGCGTAGCCCGTCCCGTAGTGCGCGAGGCGCTTCTCGATCAGGCGCGTGGCCACCGGACGGCGGTTGGTCTTGAAGTCGATCTCGCGCGTGGGTCCCTTGCCGAGCGGCACGCGGTTGTCGAGGCGCAGCTCATAGACGTTGATGTGCTCGATGCGCTCGCCGTGGCTCAGGCGGGTCTGCACGTAGTCGAGGATCGCCAGCGTGCGGTTGTCGGCCCCAGGGTGCGTCTCGGACTTGCCGCCGAGGTAGGTGGCGCCCGGCAGGGCGGTCTTGCGGTCGTCGAAGGCCGGCGCGATCTGGTCCTGGCTGCCGCGGTAGATCTCGCCCGTCAGGTGCTTGTAGACGCCGCCGACGAACAGGTCGCCGCCCTCGTCGGCGAAGCCGGGATTCTCGAGCGCGTGCCGGAAGGCTCCGCGGATGCGCTCCAGGCGCGGCGGGCACTCCTCGCGGCGGCACGTGCCGTCCGCGAGATCGCGCGCGAGCTGCTCCAGCATGGGCACGATGAGCGTGACTCCCTGGTCGCCATGCACGCCAAAGAGCTCGATCTCGTGGTGGTTCTGAAACTTGGGCTCGCGCATGGCGCAGGGGCGCTCGGCCTCGGGGGGCCTGACCAGTTCATCCAGCGCGGCGCGGAACGCCGGGTAGTCGTTCCGCGCCGCGTCCAGGAGGCGGCCGAACTCGGAGTACGACAGCAGGTGGACGCCCTTGACGCTGTGGTAGTAGTTCAGGCACGAGTGGATGCGCGCGCGGCTGGCGCGCAGGGCGAGATCCATCTCCTCGCGCGTCCAAGCCAGCGGCTTGATACGCCACTCCTGTCCCAGGCAGCGGTAGAACTCCAGCGCCGAGTCGAGACGGTCGGCGATCACCACGGCATGCAGCGGCCAGCCCAGTCCGCGCAGCCATTCGTCCGCCGCGTGCAGCGTCGTGACGTCGACATCGCGCTGCGAGAGCTCGATGCCGGTGTCGACGAGGTTGCCGCAGACGACGCCCGCCTGCATGACCTCGCTGCGCCGCCGCTTCGGCACGCGGCCCAGGTTCCAGAACAGTCCGCCCAGCAGCGGGATCGCTGCCACGCTGTGGTTGCCGGAGGTCACCGTCATGACATAGCCGGCATTGCCCCTGGTCAACCGGTTCTTGGGAACCACGAGCACCGGCGCGCGCGGGGTCGGGCGCTTCCAGATGTCGCGCTCGAAAATGAACGTGTCCGTGCCCCAGTCAAACGCGACAAACTGGCGCCCATGGCCGCCGGAGGCGATGGCCACCGGTTGCGGCTTGATCCGGGCTTCCTTGCGGACACGGTTGATGAATCTGTAGGCAAAGGGTGTCATCGGCATCATGCGCCGCGGCCTCCGGCGACCGGTCGTCAGGGCATCTCCCGCGGTGCGGCCCGTATTGTACCAGATTGCCGGAGGTTTTGCGAAGTGCCAGACCGAATGCATTGCAGGCCTGCCCGGCATCCGCTACACTCAAAGACATGTCGTGTCCCGATCCAGTCGATCAGCAATGCTCCTTGACCGCTGCCGCGCCCGCCACGGCGCGCGGAAGAGTCGTGGCCGTGGTCGGGCGGCCCAACGTCGGCAAGTCGGCCCTCTTCAACCGTATCGCGGGGCGGCGCATCGCGATCGTGCACGACGAGAGCGGGGTCACGCGCGACCGGAT
>CAYRPP010000406.1:0-1696 GCA_964426115.1 uncultured Lentisphaerales bacterium
GCGCCTTAACCACGTGCGGAAAGGTGGGGCGAGCTGTCCCCAGCGAGCCGCAGAACGGAAAGAATACCCACGGCCCAGCGCGCGGCTCGCCGGGGACGGCTCGCCCTACCCGTCGGCACGCAGCCCGCAAAATGATACCCGGCTCGCCGGGGACGGCTCGCCCTACCCGTCGGCACGCAGCCCGGAAAATGATACACGGCTCGCCGGGGACGGCTCGCCCTGCGACACACCCCCACACCCACACACTCCCCTACGTTTCGACCGCCCGGGCGAAGACCTGCTCGATCGCCGCGCGGGAGGGCACGCCTTCCATCAGTTTCTCGCCGCCGACGAAGAACGTCGGGACGTAATAATAGTCGTATTTCTCCGCGATCTCCGGATGCACCCGCTCGTCGATGACCGCGAGGGGCACGCGGGCGTAGCCGGGGTTCTCCTTCAGGATCTCGGCCATCAGTTCCTGCGCCCGCCGGCAGTGGGGGCAGCCCTCGAACATGAAAAGCTTGACGTCCTTCATTGTCTCCGCCTTTCGGTCAGGACCGGGCGTTTCCCGGCGCCGCCGGCGCATCGCCCCAGTCGGGCACGTCGAGCGTCTCGCCGTCGCGCAGCGCGGAGCGGTGCGCGGCAATGCCCATGGCCATATAGCGCACGGCCTCCCAGACGTTGATCGCCGGCAGACGGTTGTCGCGCACGGCCGAGACAAACTCGTGCGCCAGGTAGGGGTGCGAGCCGCCGTGCCCCCATGGATTAAAGTCGGTATCCCGCAGCTCTTCCACGCTCTTGTCGGGATGCGCCACCTGTTTGAAGGCCAGTTCGACCTCTGGCGGCAAGGGATCGAACATCTCCCGGTCCGTGAGGCGGCGTAAGTCCGGCTTCGGCAGCGCCGCGAGATCGACATGTGCAAAATCGGGGCGCGCGATGCTCCACCAGCGGTTCTCGGAGAAGCTGCCGAGGGTGCCGAAGACGCGGAAGGTCTCGCTGTCCGCGCCCGGGCAGCCCGGCGTCTCGCGCATCTCGCAGATTCGCACGGCCGCGCCGTTGCTCATGCGGAAGAGCGCCATCTCGTTGGAGAAGGCGCTGGTGCCGAAGTGGGGATCGCCCGTGCGGTTGCGGTAGCCGTAGGCCGTCGCCTTGACGGCGTGCGCCCGCATGACGCAGACGGGGCCGCTGGTGGAGTGCGTGGGATAGTGCATGGGGCCCGCGAGGCAACCGCGCCGCACGTAGGAGTCGCTGATCTTGCGCCACTCCCGCCCCGGCTTGCTGACTGCGCGCGAGGCGCTGACCTGGCGCAGGTTGCAGTGGCTATCGACATCATGGAAGTATTCGCCCTCGGCGTAGACGAAGTCGCCGAAGCGCCCCTCGCGCGCCATGCGCCGGCAGTACTGCGCCTGGGGACGGTAGAAAGTGGTCTCGCCCAGCATGTAGTGCAGGCCGGTGCGGGTGACGGTCTTTACCAGCCGGTCGCACCAGTCCAGTGTCTCGTCGTCGTCGGGGATGCTGGTGATGGGCACCGCGCTGTAGACGTGCTTGCCGCTCTCCATCGCCTGGATGCACTGCGGCGCGTGAAGCCAGGGTTGCGTGATGATCACGAGCGCGTCGAAGTCGGCCCGACAGATGGCATCGAGCGAATCAAAGCAGTCGGCCTCGCGCACCTTGCCGGCATAGAAGGGATCCTTGAAGAAGCGCGCCACGCGGTCGG
>CAYRPP010000407.1:0-1691 GCA_964426115.1 uncultured Lentisphaerales bacterium
AGTTCCTTGAAAAAGCCTTCGAGATGATCCGCACGGGCTCCAACAGCATCGTGTTCGTCTGCGAAAAGGGAGTCTGGGCGTCCTTCAAGAAGTTCGGCGGCGTGCCGTTCGAGCGGTACTGCGATTTCGACATCACCGGCTGCTACGAATACAAGCTCCGCAACGGCGAGGTCGGCACCGTCGCGAGCTATCCGAACATGCTCCATCCGGTCCTCGCGGTGCTGGACCGCGAGGGCCCCGCGCCCGCCACCTACGAGGCGTTCGAGGCGGCCTACGCCGAGGAGCTGCAGCACTCCTTCGACATGCTCCGAGCGAGCGCCCTGTGCTATAGGGCGGAAATCGCCGAGATCAATCCCGCCCTCTTCTATTCCGGGGCGAAGCAGATCGCCCTGGACCAGGGTGCGGACGCCAATGCGATCGCCGCGAAGGGGGCGGCGTTCGGCGGCGCCATCAACGCCTTTGGCAGCGCCGTGGATGCGCTGATGGCGGTGAAGAAGATTGTCTACGAGGATCGAAAGGTCACCCTGCGGGAACTGCGCGACATCCTTAACGCCGACTGGGAGGGGCACGGGGAGCTGCGGCACTTCGCGCTTACGAAGTGCCACAAGTTCGGCGTCAACGACTCCGAGGCGGACGCCTGCGCGAAGCGCCTCATGGACTATATCGAGCGCGACGAGGAGAATCCCGCCGGACGCGCCGGGTACGAACTCCACTCCGCCCGCATGTTCATCGAGCAAGGCAAGCGCATGCCGGCCACGCCCGACGGACGCCGCAAGGGCGAGGAGACCTCCAAGAACCTCTCGCCCGTGACGGGCATGGACACGCAGGGCGCGACGGCCCTCGTGCTCTCCGCCACCGCCGTCGACCAGTCGCGGATGTACGGCGGCGGGTGCGTCGACATGATGCTCCACCCGTCGAGCGTGCAGGGCGACGAAGGGATGGCCGCGCTCAAAGGACTTCTGGCCGTCTACGAAAAGCGCGGTGGGCACTCCATCCACTTCAACGTTTTCGATCCCGCGACGCTCCGCGACGCGCAGGCCCATCCGGACAAGTACCGCAACCTCCAGGTACGAGTCTGCGGCTGGAACGTGCGGTTCAACGACATGTGCAAGGCGGAGCAGGATCGCTACATCCTCCGCGCGGAGTCCATTGCCGAGTAACCTTCATCGACTCGCGCCCGTTACCGGAAACCTATAAGGCGATGGAGTTTTCAAAGACAAGAATGGACGCCGAATATTCGGATGTCCAATGGCTTGCCGGCACGGGCTTGGCGCCGGAAGCGCTACGATCCGGTTTTGAAGCGGTGCTCGGCGAGCATGCTGGCGCGTCGACCGCAGTTCAGAAGGCGCATCTGTTCGCATTCCTGTGCCGCCAGGCGCGCGTGGCGGTGGACGCCCAAGACATCTTCCAGGACAAGCTCGATCACGGCGATCTGCTTAGGCGCTTCAACTGGCGAAAGCAACAGGAGGTCTGCAACGGCGCGATGCAGGCGCTCGCCGCGGAAAGCGACGCCGCGGCGAATGAGGGCTTTTGGAACGGACAAGCGGATTTCGGGCATGTCTGCCCCGGTTGGATCCGCCTCCTCGACATGGGCTTTTCCGGGATCCTTGCCGAAACCGAGGCGCACCTCGCCTCCTGCACGGATCCGGCGCAACGTGAATTCTACGGAACGGTCCGGACCACGTATGCCG
>CAYRPP010000408.1:0-1688 GCA_964426115.1 uncultured Lentisphaerales bacterium
GTGGTAAGTATCGCCGGGGCGCGCCATCGGGCGGATGCTGTTGAGCGGCAGCCAGAGGTGCAGCCCGCCCGTTTGAACCTGCGAGGCCTCGGGCCGGGAGTCCGGGAAGCAGTTGTAGTCGGTCCGCCACAGGGAGACGCTGCGGGAGATCATCTCCAGATCAAGGCGGCGGCCCCCGCTGGCGCAGTTGTCGATGAGGAGATGCGGATGGCGCCGGCGGAGTTCATCCCAGAAGGCGTACAGCCCCTCGAAGAAACGCATTTCCATCCATCCCTTGCGGCCGGGCTCGTCGGCAGCATCCCAGTAGGGGCCGGGATCCAGGTTGAAATCCTCGCGGTAACAGTCGATGCCGTTCTCGCGGATCAGCGAGGAGACCGTCTCCACAACCCACTGCCAGGCATCGGGGCGGGCGAGATTGAGCAGCAGGCTCTCGCCGGGCTTCGGCGGCTCCCGGGATGTGCGCAGAAACCACTCCGGGTGTTCCAAGGTCACGGGCGAGCCGTGGGTCGCCCGTTCTGGCTCGATCCACAGCAGAAACTTCATTCCAGCCCGGTGCGCGGCATCGCTGACGGGCTTGAGCCCGGCCGGATGATAGAGCGGATTGACGCGCCAGTCGCCCGTCTTCCCCCACTCGCCTTCAAAGACGCTCGGGCATGGCTTGGTCGAAGTGCCGTACCAGCCGGCATCCACCCAGTAGTAGTCGTACGGCAGCTCGTGCCGTTGGATTTCCCCGATGGCTTCCAAATGCGCCGGGGTCGGCGTCCCGCCCCAGCTCCCGTTGCAGATGGGCATCTCCACCGGCCGGCCGCCGACCGACGGACTGTGGTGCTCGAGCACGAATTTCCGCCAGAGATTGTGCGCGCAGGCCGGTTCGCCCTGCCAATACAGCAGCGCCATGCGGGGCGAGCGGATCTCCTCGCCGGGACGCAGCCGCATCTCCAGATGCTCCATGCCCGCGGAGACGGCGGTGGCGCCTTTCCCGTCGTGGGCGAATTCCGCGAACCAGCGGCCGCTCCAGCCCACGGCGATGAACAGACCGTCGCTCCCCGTGCGCAGGTTGAAGAACGGCAGCCAGGTGGCGGAGGGACGCTGATCGGTCGGCAGAAACCCCGGCGAACCGTTCCGAACCTTCCGGAACGCCGCGTTGGCAAGGCCGTCCATGCGAATCCTGCGACCGGCGTCCCACATGGACTGCCGCAGTTCATCCCGAACCAGTTGGAAGTCGTCGAACCGCCCGTCGCTGCCATAGGCACGGCGCAATTCCGGGGTGTCGCCGCCCGGCGCCACGTTCCAGCAGGTGTCGAGCGCCTTGAATTCACGGATGGCGTCCGACTCCGCCGTTCCGTCGTACCGTATTCTGACGACCCATTCCATGGCGGGAAAGTCGCTGAACTCGGTCAGCTCCATTACGCAGCCGAGCGCGGATTCCGCATCGCGCCAGAGCAGAACATGCAGGCGCTTGCCGTCCCGCCACGCGGTGCTCTCGCGCGCCGCATTGTTCCGCGTCGCCCAGTCGCGGCTCGACCGGCGGCCGCACAAAAAGCTGAATGGCATTTCGGACGGATGGCGTTCCGGCTGCGGAAGGCCCCCTTCCATCGAGCCGACTCCGCCGCCGCATATCGTCCGGATCCAGGCTTGCATCATGGCGATTACCCTCGCACGTCCATCGCGTCGAGCGTAAGCAAGAA
>CAYRPP010000409.1:0-1687 GCA_964426115.1 uncultured Lentisphaerales bacterium
AGCAGCACCAGCCGCGCTACAACATCCTGCTGCGCGACGACAAGCGCTTCCTCGCAATCCGCTGCGACCCGCGCGAACCGCTGCCCCGGCTCACCACCTGCCGCATCCTGCGCGACGATGGCGCGACCTACTTCGGTCCCTTTGCCTCCGGCGCCCGCTTCGTCCGGCCGGTCATCGATTTTCTGGAGCAGACCTTCGGCCTGCGCCGCTGCACGCCGATCCGTCCCGACGCCGAGACCTACCGGCACTGTCACGACGACATCATCCGCACCTGCTCGGCGCCCTGCGCCGGCCGCATCGGCGCGGATGAGTACCGGGCGCGCGTGGCGGAAGCCTGCGCCGTGCTGCACGGCGAGCGCCCGGCCTTCTTGGAAGACCTGCGCGCGCAGATGGCTGCGGCCGCCGACGCGCTCGACTACGAGCAGGCCGCCCGCCTGCGCGACATCTGGATGGGTTTGCGCGAGATGGCGCGGCAGCGGGCGCGCGGCCCGATGGCCACGCCCGCCATGCACCGGGCGGACGCCGCCAACGGGCTCCGCCAGCTTCAGGCGGCCCTGGGACTGGAACAGCCGCCGGCCGTCATCGAATGTTTCGACATCTCCAACACCTCCGGCGTGCTGCCGGTCGCCAGCCTCGTCTGCGCCGTCGACGGGCTGCCCGACCGACGCCGCTACCGGCATTTCAGGATCCGCGAGGTCGAGGGGCCCGACGATCCGCGCATGATCGCCGAGGCCGTGCGCCGGCGCTACAGCCGGCTGGTGCGCGAGGAGCTGCCGCTGCCGGACCTGCTGCTGGTCGACGGCGGCATCACGCAGTTGCGCGCCGCGCGCGAGACGCTGCGGGAGCTGGAGATCGGCGGCCTGCCGTCGGCGGGACTGGCCAAGCAGTTCGAGGAGCTGGTCGTCGACGACGGGCGCGGATCGATCCGCCTGCCCCGCGATTCCGACGGGCTCAAGGTGATCACGCGCCTGCGCGACGAGGCGCACCGTTTCGCGATCACGTGCCACCGCCGGCTGCGCAACCGGCGCATCCGCGAATCGGCGCTCGACGAGATTCCCGGCATCGGACCGCAGCGCAAGATGCAACTGCTGCGCGCTTTCGGTTCGGTCTACCGCCTCGCGCGCGCGTCGCGCGAAGCCCTGGCCGCGCAACCGGGCATCGGCCACGAACTCGCCGACGCCATCCTGCGGGCGCTGGGCGGCGGCACGGCGCCGGAGGGAGGAGCCTCACCTGCCGACAGCGGCACCGACGGCGACCACACCGCGTAGCGCCGCCACGATAGCCACACCGCAAAGGCTGGAATACATGAAGCTGCAATTCGCCCGCGTTCTCCCTTGAGCAGCCCGAAACGGGCTGCCAATGCTGACCAGCAGGAGTGCTGCCGCTATCCTTCTCATCTTGTCATCCAACGTCGGCGATTCGGCCGAGGCGCGGCAGCGCCTTCTGCCTGCATTGCTTGGTTGGGCATTCTCATTGCCTGTTTCATGCTCTGTGTTCTAAAAATTCGGCATTATCGCCCGCCCCAGACATTGCGCCAACCACGGAATCCAACGTTTCCTCCGACGCAGAACAAAATCTGTCTGTGCGGTTCCCGAGGCAACGATCTGGTTTGCCGAAAGGATGTCGAGGTCCAACTCGATATGAAAGTGGCTGTTGATCGTTGGCGAGCATGTCAGCAATGGTGCCT
>CAYRPP010000410.1:0-1687 GCA_964426115.1 uncultured Lentisphaerales bacterium
GAACCACAGGAAGGTGAGCGAACGGCTGAAGGCGGGGCGCAGCCGCTCGACGCAGCTCGTGACCTGGTACTACGCCCACAAGCGGCGCGGAAGCGTGGCCATGGACGCGGCCGGCATCCTGCCGGGATACCGGGGTCGCGCGGTCCACGACTTCTGGAAGTCCTACTTCAACTACGGCTGCGACCATGCCCTGTGCAACGCGCATCTCCTGCGCGAACTGACCCTCCTCTGGGAGCAGCAGGATCAGCAGTGGGCCAGGGAGATGATCGACCACCTGCTGGCCATCAAGGATGCGGTGGCCGCCGTCGGCGCAACGGGGCTGCGCGCGCTGTCCCCTTCAGACTCGGAACGGTTCCTCAAGCGCTGCCAGCAGATCGTCAAGACGGGCTACTCCCAGAATCCGTCCTCTCCGGCACAGGGGGCGAAACGCCGGGGCCGCCGCAAGCAGAGCAAGGCCCGCAACCTGCTCGACCGCTTCCGCGACCATCCTGACAGCATCCTCGCCTTCATGCGCGACTTCGCGGCACCCCCTTCGTGCCGACGGTCAACACCTCGTGACCATCGCCCTACGTACCGGACGAATCTGTCCGCCAACTTCGCTCAGGTAGCCGCCCGCTATGCGGCGGCTACCTGAGCAGTTACCCCTGCAATAACATCCGTCACGCTCCCTGCCGGCCTCGCCGGCGGTCCGATGATCGACGCCGAGTCCCCGAGGCTTCACAGCAGGGGGATCAGAAAGCGAACCGCCGCCCAGGCGGCCACACCGATGGCCGAGATACGCAGTGCATACTTCCGCCAGTCATCCATCGAAGCGGGCTGGCCCTCGCCGGTCAGCCCCCGGCAGTGGCGGATATCGTAGTATCGTACGTACACGAGGGAGGCCATCGCCACGAGGCAGAGGGCATCCATCGGCGAGGGGAAGCGGGGGTGTTTCAGCGCCAGTTCGACGAGCGCGAAACAAAAGAGCGCGTTGCCGCCAAACATCCAATAGAGCCGTGCGAGACACCCAGCGCTCTTGTCTTGACCGGGAACGGAACGATCTTCCATAAACGCACCACCCATCGTTGTAGTGTGCCTGCACAATGTGCAAGGCACGGACTGATGGATGGCGGCCCGACCATCTCGTTGCCTGCGGACGCACAGAGCGTCCGCACCCGGTGAACGTGGCTGGCAATCTGGATTGCCAAAGGCAGAATCATATCAGCATTGCTGGCGCGCTGCAAGCCGTTGCCGCTCTTGCTCGGCCCGTTTACCGGCAAATCAATGGTTCAAATAAGGTCAAATAACGGGACTTTCGTCTGGCGCGAACAGGCCAGAAACCCTATACTCGGTCATCGGTTCCGCCTTTGTTCGGTCACCCTATATGGAGAAGTACACATGCATCCCGCCTTCACCGCCATAGGTTGCCTGTCACTCGCCTTCGGGCTCTCGGCTGTCGCCGCCGAGGCGCCGCTGGAGGATCTCGCACTGCCCGCGCCGCGCATGGCGGGCGGCATGCCGCTGATGAACGCCCTGAAGGCGCGCCAGTCGCTGCGGGCCTTCCAGCCGCGGCCGCTACCCCCGCAGCTTCTCTCGGATCTGCTGTGGGCGGCGGCCGGTATCAACCGGACCGATTCCGGAAAGCGCACGGCGCCCTCGGCACGCAACTGGCAGGAGATCGATGTCTATGTCGTGCTGCCGGAAGGCG
>CAYRPP010000411.1:0-1681 GCA_964426115.1 uncultured Lentisphaerales bacterium
GCGGAGCTGGCGCACGATCGTGCCGCCGTACTCGCCGCGCCACTCCCAGACGCGCCGCACGAAGGCCTCGCGGCCGAGCGCGCGGCGTCCCGTGCCCTCCTTGCGCAAGGCCTTCTCGACGACATTCTGCGTGGCGATGCCGGCGTGGTCGGTGCCCGGGATCCAGACCGTGTTGCGCCCCTGCATGCGGCGCCAACGGACGAGGATGTCCTGGATGGTGTTGTTGAGGGCATGCCCCATGTGGAGGATGCCCGTGACATTCGGCGGGGGGATGACGACAGTATAGGGCTCGCCGCCGCGGGCGGCGGCGTCCGTGAAGAAGCCGTTGGCTTCCCACCAGGCATACCACTTCTGCTCGATCTGCGCCGGATCGTAATGCTTGTCCATGACAGATGTTCCTGAAACCATGAAGGATAGCACGCCCGCCCCGCAGATGGAATGCAAGATTTTGCAAGATTTTGCCGTGGAGATGGCCACCAAGATGGCCGTTGACAATGTTAGCCTCGTCTAATATCCTATGCCGCGTCAACGGGATGCAATGACGTTGGCGGGGACGTTTATGACACTCGGCAACCTCACACCAGGCATGATCGCCAGAATCTCGGGCTACGAGCCCGGCAACCGCGCCTACCGCGCCAAACTGCTGGCGCTGGGCATGACTCGCGGGACAACGATCCGGATGGTCAACGCGGCGCCGCTCGGCGACCCGGTCCAGCTCGAAGTGCGCGGTTTCAACATCTCGCTGCGCAAGGCCGAGGCCGCCGTGGTCAAAGTCGACGCCCTCTGAGCCGCCGTATGCCCCGAGACTTCACGGTTGCCCTCGTCGGAAATCCGAACGCCGGCAAGACCACCGTCTTCAACGCCCTGACGGGGTCGCGACAGACGATCGGCAACTGGCCGGGCGTGACCGTCGAGCGCAAAGAGGGTCTCTGCCTGCTGCCCGATGGCGCCCGCGTCACCGTTGTCGACCTGCCTGGCATCTATTCCCTGATGGCCACGAGCGAGGACGAGCGCGTGGCCGTCGACTTCGTCCTCGCCGGCGGCGCGGATCTCTTCATCAACGTCATCGACGGCTCCAACATCGAGCGCAACCTCTACCTGACGCTGCTCCTGGCGGAGCTCCGGGTGCCGACGCTGCATGTCCTGACCATGATGGACATCGCGGAAGACCGCCGGATCGCCATCGATCTCCGGCATCTGGAGCGGCATCTGGGCGCGCCCGTCTTCGCGGGGGATCTGCGCGGCCGCGCCGGCGCCCAGGCGCTCATGCGCAAGCTCCAGGAGACGCGCGCGCGCCCCGCGCCGCCCGCCCTGGCGGTCACCTACCCCCCCGTGGTCGAGCAGGAGATCGGGCGGTTGCTGCCGGTCTGCGCGGCGGTCGCCTCCCGCCTGAAACTGCCCGCCCGCTGGCTCGCCATCCAACTGCTGGAGGCCGACCCCGCCATTCTCGCCCGGATGCCGGGCGCGGTCACCGAGGCCCAACTCGCGGAGGCCGAGCAGCGGATCAAGGCGTCCTCGGGCGAGTTCTCCGACGAGGCCTTCGCCAACGGCCGCTATGCAGTCATCAAGGGCCTCTGCAACGACGTGGTCCGCAAGCGTCACGGCCGCGTCTTCTCCACGCAGCGGGTCGACCGCTGGATCCTCAACCGCTGGCTCGGCATTCCCTTCTTCCTGCTGGTGA